>CALMAD010000056.1 GCA_937859105.1 uncultured Propionibacteriaceae bacterium | reverse complement strand
GGCGCGCCGGTGCCGACGGGCTGGTCGTGGGCCTACGCCGGGGCGGCCGCGCTGGGGGCCTTGGCCGCCGCGTGGCTGGCGTGGCGGCCGCGGCGGGCCGGGTCGGCGGCGTCCACGGGCGCGCGCGCGCCGCTGGATGATTCGCTGACTTCCTGGAAAGCTATGGACGTCGGCGTCGATCCCACCGCCGACGAAGTCGAGGAGAAGAAGGACGAGCGATGACGCAGCAGCCCAGCGATCAGACCCAGCGCCACGGCGCGCACGCCGCACTCGCCCCCGGCCAGACCCCGAAGTACCACCACGGCCGCTCGCCGGCGTCCTGGGCGGGCAGCATGATCGCCCTGGTGGGCTTCGTGATCGCGGCGGTCGGGTTCTTCCTGGACCTCAACGTGCCCCTGATCGTCATCGGGCTCGTGGTCGCGGTCGGCGGGGCGCTGGTCGGCGGCCTGATGGCGCGGGCCGGGCTCGGCCAGGTCTGGGAGTGAGCGTGGGCGTCCTCGACGACATCATCCTGGGCGTCCGCGACGACCTCGCCGAGCGCGAGGCGCGGCGTCCGCTGGACGACCTCGTGGACGCCGTCGCAGGCCTTCCGCCCACCCGCGACCCGCTGCCGCGCTTCCGCGCGCCCGAGCTCGCGGTGATCGCGGAGGTGAAGAGGGCCAGCCCCAGCAAGGGTCACCTGGCCGACATCCCCGAGCCCGCCGACCTGGCGCGCGAGTACGAGGCCGGGGGAGCGGGGGCGATCTCGGTGCTCACCGAGCAGCGGCGCTTCCACGGCAGCCTGGACGACCTGGTGGCCGTCCGCGCGGCCGTCGAGACCCCGGTGCTCCGCAAGGACTTCATCGTCACCGACTACCAGCTCTACGAGGCGCGCGCCGCAGGCGCCGACCTCTGCCTGCTCATCGTCGCCGCCCTGAGCGACCTCGAGCTGAACCGCCTGCTCGCCCTCGCCGGCGACTTGGGCCTGACCGCCCTGGTCGAGGTCCACACGCCCGACGAGACCCGGCGGGCCGTCGACACGGGGGCCGCGCTGCTCGGCGTCAACAACCGCAACCTCCAGACTCTGGACGTCGACCTCGCCCAGTTCGAGAAGCTGGTTGATTTGATTCCGGACGATCGGGTGAGGGTCGCCGAGTCCGGCATCCTGTCCACCGCCGACGTCGCGCGCGTCGCGGAGGCGGGCGCCGACGTGGTGCTGGTCGGCGAGGCGCTGGTCACCGGCGGCAACCCCCGCCAGGCGGTCGCCGACTTCACGACGGTCGGCAGCGTCGCCAAGGGCGCGCTGCGGGCCAGTCAGCTATAGAGGAGAGCCAACGTGACACTGCCCGATTCCTCGGGCCACTACGACGTCTTCGGGGGCAGGTTCGTCCCCGAGGCCCTGTACGCGGCCCTCGGCCAACTGGAGAGCGAGTTCACCGCGGCGCTGGCCGACCCCGATTTCGTCGCCGAACTGAACCGGTTGCTGCGCGACTACGCGGGGCGTCCGTCTCCCATCACGGAGGCCCGGCGCCTGAGCGAGGAGGCCGGCAACGCGCTCATCCTGCTCAAGCGGGAGGACCTGAACCACACCGGCAGCCACAAGATCAACAACGTCCTCGGCCAGGCCCTGCTGACCAAGCGCATGGGCAAGAAGCGGGTGATCGCCGAGACCGGCGCGGGCCAGCACGGCGTCGCGACCGCGACGGCCGCCGCGCTGCTCGGCCTGGAGTGCCGCGTCTACATGGGCAAGGTCGACACCGACCGCCAGGCACTCAACGTGGCCCGCATGCAGTTGCTGGGCGCCGAGGTCGTCGCCGTCGAGGCCGGCTCCAAGACGCTCAAGGACGCGATGAACGAGGCCATGCGCGACTGGGTCGCGAGCGTCGACGACACGCACTACCTGATCGGCACGGTCGCGGGGCCGCACCCGTTCCCGAAGGTCGTCAAGGAGTTCCAGCGCGTCGTCTCCACCGAGGCGCGCCGGCAGATCCTGGACGCCTACGGCGAGCTTCCCTACGCGGTCGCGGCCTGCGTGGGCGGCGGGTCCAACGCCATGGGCATGTTCGCCGACTTCATCGACGACCCCGCGGTGAAGCTCTACGGGTTCGAGGCCGGCGGCGAGGGCATCGAGACCGGCCACCACGCGAGCTCGATCACGGGCGGGTCGATCGGCGTCCTGCACGGCATGCGCACCTACGTCCTGCAGGACGAGGACGGGCAGACCGTCGAGAGCCACTCCATCTCCGCCGGGCTCGACTACCCGGGCGTCGGCCCCGAGCACTCCTACCTCGCGGCGACCGGACGCGCGACCTACGAGCCGGTCACCGACGCCGAGGCGATGGAGGCCTTCGAGCGCCTCACGCGCCTGGAGGGCATCATGCCGGCGATCGAGTCGGCGCACGGCCTCGCGGGGGCGATGCGGCTCGGCCGGCGCCTCGCCGAGGAGCAGCCGGAGCTGCGTCCGATCATCTGCGTCTGCCTGTCCGGACGCGGCGACAAAGACGTGGCGACGGCCCTGGAGTGGTTCGGCCTCGACGGCCGTCCCAACGACACGGTGGGGGGCGCGAAGTGAGCGGCGTCCTGACCAGCGCCGGCAAGTCCGGCCAGGCGTACCTGCGGGCCCGCGAGGAGGGCCGGGCGGCCCTCGTCGGCTACCTGCCGGTCGGCTACCCCGACGTCCCGACGTCGTACCGGGCGCTCGCCGCGCTGTGCGGCGACGGCGACTCCCCGGGCGTCGACCTGGTCGAGATCGGGCTGCCGTACTCCGACCCGATGATGGACGGCCCCGTCATCCAGCGCGCCGGCACGAGCGCGCTGGAGCGCGGCGTCCGGACGCGGGACGTCTTCGGCGCGATCGAGGCCATCGCCGCCACCGGGACGCCCGCCGTCGCCATGACCTACTGGAATCTCGTCGACCACTACGGCGTGGACGCCTTCGCCCGCGACTTCGCGAACGCCGGCGGCTGCGGGCTCATCACCCCCGATCTCACCCCGAACGAGGCCGACGACTGGATGGCCGCCTCCGACGCCCACGGGCTCGACCGGATCTTCCTGGTCGCCCCGTCGTCGTCCGACGAGCGCATCGTCTCGACCGCGCGCGCGTGCCGCGGGTGGGTGTACGCGACGGCCGTCATGGGCGTCACGGGCGCGCGGCAGTCCACGTCGAGCGCGGCCCCCGAGCTGGTCGCCCGCCTGCGCGACCTGGCCCCCGACGTGCTCGTCGGCGTCGGGCTTGGCGTCTCGAACGGCGACCAGGCCGCCGAGGTCGGGGCGTTCGCGGACGGTGTGATCGTCGGGTCCGCGTTCGTCCGGACGCTGCTCGCCGCCGAGGACGCCGGCCGTCCCGACGACCTGAGCGCCCTGCGCGAGGTCGTGGCCGACCTAGCGGCGGGCGTCCGCCGCTCCCGGGAGTCCTGACGGTGACCGCGCCCGCCCCCTTGGTCGTCCCGTTGCCGACCCTGCCGCCGCTGTTCATCCCGTCCCCGCCGTTCAACGCGTTCCACCTGGGCCCGGTGACGATCCACGTCTACGCGCTCACGATGCTGACGGCGATCTTCACCGCCTACCTGATCGGCTCGCGGCGCTTCCAGGACCGCGGCGGCAGCGAGGACGACTTCGGAACGATCGTCATGTGGGCGGTCCCGTTCGGCATCGTGGGGGCGCGCACGTATCACGTCCTGACGCACTGGGGAGACTACTTCGGCCCGGGCCACATGAACCCGTTCGCGATCTGGGAGGGCGGCATCGCGATCTTCGGGTCGCTGCTCGGCGGGGCGCTGGGCGCGTACATCGGGGCGCGCCGGTGCGGCGTCCGGCTGCTGTCGTTCGGGGACGCCATCGCC
>CALMAD010000055.1 GCA_937859105.1 uncultured Propionibacteriaceae bacterium | reverse complement strand
GGCCGGCCGGGCCGAAGGGCCCCACCGGCCGCTGTGTCGCGGCGCTGCCGGACGCCTACCGCGGGATGTTGCGGATGTTCGACTTCGCCATCGCGACCGCTTCCCCGGCGCCGCGGTTCAGCACGATCTTGCTCATGGCCGTCGCGAACCCGAACACCTGCTGGCTCGTGACCTCGGGCGGCAGCGAGAGCGCCTTGGGGTCGGTCACGATGTCGACGAGCGCCGGGCCGCGGTGGTCGAAGGCCTCCTTGTAGCCGGACGCCAGCTTCCGCGGGTCGGTGATCCGCACCGCCTTGATGCCCAGCCCCTCGGCGACGGCCGCGTAGTTCGTGGCCGGGACGTCGACGGCGTAGTCGGGCAGGCCATCGACCAGCATCTCGAGCTTCACCATGCCGAGGCTGGAGTTGTTGAAGACGACGATCTTCACCGGCAACTGGTACATCGCGACCGTGACCAGTTCGCCGAGCATCATCGACAGGCCGCCGTCCCCGCTCACGGAGATCACTTGCCGCTGCGGGAACGCCGCCTGCGCGCCGATCGCCTGCGGCAGTGCGTTCGCCATCGAGCCGTGCAGGAAGGACCCGATCAGCCGCCGCGTGCCCATCGGACGCAGGTAGCGCGCCGTCCAGACGTTGCACATGCCGGTGTCGGCGGTGAAGATCGCGTCGCGCGCGGCCAGGTCGTCGAGGATCGACGCGGCGTACTCCGGGTGGATCGGCTTCATCTTCTCGACCTTGCGCGTGTACGCGCCGACCGATTTGGTCATCAGCTTCTCGTGCCGCTTGAGCTGGGCCTTGAGGAAGGCGTCCTTCTTGGGCTTGACCAGGGGGATCAGCGCGCGGACGGTCTCCAGAACGTCGCCGTGGATCGGCAGATCGACGCCCGTGCGGCGCCCCAGCACCTCGCCGGCGCGGTCCACCTGGACGGTCGTGACGCCCGGCAGGAACTGGTTGTACGGGAAGTCGGTGCCCAGCATGATGAGGAGGTCGGCGTCCTGCATGCCCTCGGCCGCCGCACCGTACCCGAGCAGGCCGGTCATGCCGACGTCGAACGGGTTGTTGTGCTGGATGTACTCCTTGCCGCGCAGCGAGTGGCCGACGGGGGCGGACAGGATGCGGGCCAGCTCGATGACCTCGTCGTGCGCGCCCTTGACGCCGGCGCCGGCGAAGATCGCGACCTTCCCCGCGGAGTTCACGAGGTCCGCGAACTGCTGGACGACCTCGGGCGGCGGGACGACCGCGGGCTCGGCCGTCTTGACGAACCTCGGCGTCGGGACGTTCGCCTCCTCGTCGGCGACGTCGCCCGGCAGCGTGACGACCGAGACGCCCTTGAGCGTGGTCGCGTGCCGGATCGCCGAGTCGAAGACGCGCGGGCTCTGCTGCGGCGTCGAGACGAGCTCGTTGTACACCGAGCACTCCACGAACAGCCGGTCGGGGTGCGTCTCCTGGAAGAAGCTCATGCCGATCTGCGGGCTCGGGATGTGGGACGCGATGGCGAGCACCGGGGCGTGCGAGCGGTTGGCGTCGTAGAGGCCGTTGATGAGGTGCAGGTTGCCCGGGCCGCACGAGCCGGCGCACACGGCGAGTTCGCCGGTGAGCTGCGCCTCAGCGGACGCCGCGAACGCGGCCGCCTCCTCGTGGCGGACGTGCACCCAGTCGATGCCGCCCTTCGCGGCACCGCCGGTGCGGCGGACGGCGTCCACGATCGGGTTCAGGCTGTCCCCGACGATGCCGTAGATGCGCTTGACCCCCGCATCCATGAGTTGGGCGATGATCTGGTCTGCGAGCTTCACTAATTCTCCTGGATCGGTCGATGACGGGTGCCCCCGCAAAGATTCCGGAGCAACGGTATGCCGAGGATCAGCGGGGTGACGAGGGACTTCGCCGTGGGCGGACGGAGTCGGCGTCGAGGGTGAGGTGTGATCGCGGTCGTGGGCGTCAGCGCTGCTCCGCCAGGGCGGCGAGGTGGCGCAGGCGCGCGATCTCCGACTTGAGGAACGCGGGGCCGCCGGCGCGTCCCAGGACGATCGTGTGCGTGGACGGCGCGCGGCACGGGGCGACCGCGACGATCGTGGCGCCCCAGTCGGGCAGCCACCCGGCGACGAGGTCGTCGGCGTGGGCGGCGTCCAGCGCGCCGAACAGGTGCGCCTGCTCGGGCAGCAGGTCGGGCGCGAGGGGCGTCTTGTGGGCGAGCCGGCCGGTGTCGCGGTCGACGAGCAGCGCCCAGGTGGCGTGGAAGACCTCGGGAGCGGCGTCGGTGAGGATCGTCTCGGCGGCGGCGGGGTGCTCGGCCATCTCGTTCAGCACGTCGACGTCGGCCTGGAGGCCCCAGTTCTCGGGGTAGTAGGAGAGCCACACGACGTCGACGCCTTCGATGGCCGTGCAGGCGGCGACGAGGGAGTCGGGCAGGACGCCGTTCGGCAGGTGCAGCATGAAGTCGTCGACCGCGAACCCCTCGTGCTTCTCCACGATCTCGACGGCGGCGATGTCGGCGCGGACGGTGCCCAGCGCACTCGCGACAGCACCGAGTGAGCCGGGTCGGTCGGGCAGGGCAACGCGCATCAAGAACACGCCCCGAGTCTGGCGCATGCGAGTTACGCATGGGTTAAGGCGTCCGGAGTGCAGAACGGACGCCCCGCGCGCGGGGCTCTAGGATGGTCGGGCCTGCGGCCCGAGGGGCC
>CALMAD010000054.1 GCA_937859105.1 uncultured Propionibacteriaceae bacterium | reverse complement strand
GCGTCCGGACGAACCCGACGCCGACCGCTCGGCGGGCGGCGTCCCCCGGCTCAGTGGGCGACGACGCGGATCGACTCGGGCATCGCCTCGAGGGCCGCGATGACCTCCCGCGGGGCCTCGGTGTTCACGTCCAGCACGACGTAGCCGACGTTGCCGCGCGTCGCGAGGTTCTGGCCCTCGATGTTCGCCCCGAGATCGGCCAACATCGTGTTGATCTTGGCCAGGACGCCCGGCACATTGCGGTGCAGGCTCACGATCCGCTTGTGCTCGCTGGCGCCCACCTGCACCTGCGGCATGTTCACCGACAGGCTGGTCGCGCCCGTCTTGACGTAGTCGATGAGCTTGCCCGCGACGAAGCGGCCGATGTCCTGCTGGGCCTCCTGTGTCGACCCGCCGACGTGCGGGGTGAGGATGACGTTCGGCACCCCCCGCAGGGGGCTCTCGAACGTGTCGCCGCTGGCCTTGGGCTCGTGCGGGTAGACGTCCAGGGCCGCGCCGGCGATGTGGCCCGAGTCGAGGGCGGCCCTCAGGGCGTGGTCGTCGACGACGAACCCGCGCGACAGGTTCAAGAACAGCGAGCGGGGCCGCATCTTGGCGAACTGGGCCGCGCCGAACAGGCCGCTGGACCCGGGGCGTCCGTCGACGTGGACGGTCACGGTCTCGGCGATGCCGAGCAGCTCGTCGAGCGACCCGACGCCGCGCGCGTTGCCCAGGGCCAGCTTGTCGACGATGTCGTAGTAGTACACGTGCATCCCGAACGCCTCGGCGAGCACGGAGACCTGCGAGCCGATATTGCCGTAGCCGACGATGCCCAGCGTCCGGCCGCGCACCTCGTGGCTGCCCTTCGCGCTCTTGTTCCACAGCCCGTCGTGCATCGCGGCGTTGTGATCGGTGAGGTGGCGCGCCAGCGAGACGATCTCGGCGAGCACCAACTCGACGACGGACCGGGTGTTGCTGAACGGGGCGTTGAACACGGCCACGCCGTGGGCGGTCGCCTCGGGGAGCGCGATCTGGTTGGTGCCGATGCAGAAGGCGCCGATCGCCTTGAGCTGCGGGGCCGCGTCGAGCACGCGGGGCGTGACGAACGTGGTCGATCGGACGCCGAGCAGGTCGACCCCGTCGAGGGCGTCGATCAACTCGTCCTCGGAGAGTGCCTTGGACCGCGTTTCGACGTCGACGCCCGCCTCGCGGAGCCGCCGGACGCCGTCGGCATGGATGTTTTCGACCAGGAGCGCTTTCACGTTCCCTCAGTCTAGGACGCGCCGGCGTCCGTCCTGAATCGAGGGATGCTCGCCAGCAGCTGGCGGGTGTAGTCCTGCTGCGGATCCTCGAACAGCGCGCGCGTCGAACCGCGCTCGACCACGCGCCCGTGCTGCATGACGACCGCCGTCGTGCACAGATGCCGGACGACCCGCAGGTCGTGGCTCACGAACACGAGCGTCAGCCCCAGCCGGTCGACGAGATCGGTGAGCAGGTTCAGTACCTGCGCCCGGACGCTCACGTCGAGCGCCGAGACGGGCTCGTCCGCGATCAGCACGCGCGGATCGGGCGCGAGGGCGCGGGCGATCGCGATGCGCTGCCGCTGGCCGCCCGAGAACTCGTGCGGGTAGCGGTCGGCGTCCGCGTAATCGAGGTCGACGGCCGTCATGAGCGACTCGACGCGCTGCGCCCGGTCGACGCCCGCGAACGCGCGGGCCATCAGGGGGGATCGCAGCGGCTCGGTGATGATCTGCCGGACCGTCATGCGCGGGTCGAGGCTCGACCGAGGATCCTGAAACACCAGTTGGACGCTCGACCGCAGGAACCCCAGCTTGCGCTCGGGCAGCCCGGTGATGTCGACGCCCTCGTACCGCACGCGTCCGGACGTCGGCCGGTCCAGCGCCGCGAGAATCCGCACCAGCGTCGATTTGCCCGACCCCGACTCCCCCACGATGCCCAGCCGGTCGCCGTGCCGCACCCGCAGGTCCACGCCGTCCAGCGCCCGGACGCGGGCTTGCCCGCGCCGGTAGACGCGGGTCAGCTCGGACGCCTCGTACACCGCGGCATCGCCCTCCCGGACGCCGCCGGGGTCCGGCGTGTTCGCCTCGCTCATCGCGACCCCTCCCGCTCGAAGAAGTCGGACACCGTGGGCAGCCGGTGCCCCGGCTCGACCAGGTCGAGGCGCGCCGTCGCGACGAGCCCCCGTGTGTAGGGGTGCTGCGGACGCTCGAACAGCTGCTCGACCGTGCCCTGCTCGACGACGCGGCCGTCGAGCATCACGACGATGTCGGAGCAGAGCTGGGACACCACGGCCAGGTCGTGGCTGATGAAGAGGCACGCCGCGCCCGCGTCGGTGAGCACCCGGTCGAGGACGCCCAGCACGGTCGCCTGGACGGTGACGTCCAGCGCGGTGGTCGGCTCGTCACAGATCACGAGCCCCGGCGTGTTGATGAGGGCCATCGCCGTGACCACCCGCTGCCGCTGGCCGCCCGAGAGTTGGTGCGGGTAGCTGTCGGCGACCCGCTCGGGGTCGGGGAACCCGACGTCGGCGAGCATCGCGAGGACCCGCTCTCGGGCTTCACCCGGCGCCGCGCCCTGATGGAGGCGCAGCACCTCGGCGACCTGCCGCCCCGCCCGCATGGTCGGGTCGAGCGCTGTCATCGGCTCCTGGAAGACCATGCCCACCTCGTCGCCGCGCAGG
>CALMAD010000053.1 GCA_937859105.1 uncultured Propionibacteriaceae bacterium | reverse complement strand
CGCGCACGCGGCGTCCGCGCTTGTGGGACGCCGCCGGTGCGGGAGGCGGGCGGGGCCGCGAGGGAGTCCCCCGGAGGGCGACTAGAATGAGGCCGAGACCTCGCAGCAACGGTGCGCGAGGCGTCCCCATGAGAGGCGATTGATGACGGACGTGCCGGCCCCGATCCGCTCGCATTTGCGGACCCTGCAGCCCGAGTGGCAGGCGTGGCTGGAGTGGCTTCCGGGCGCGCGCGAGGCGGCCGTGGAGCGGTGGGGTCTGACGCTCGGTCCGGTGGTGTCCCAGTCGGTGGGCTCGGCCGTGTACCACGTGACGAGGCGGGGGCGTCCGGCGGTGCTCAAGCTGGTGACGCCGGGGGAGTTCTTCGACCAGCAGGTCGCCACCATGACGGCCGCGAAGGGCCGCGGCTACGCGCACGTGTACGAGTCCGACCTGCCGGGCGGCGCGGTGCTGATGGAGCGGTTGGGCCGCTCGCTCGACGAAGAGTGGCGCGCCGAGTTCGGCAACGTGCCGGGCGAGGTGCTGCTCGGGTCGGTGCCGGTGGAGCCGCACCTGCACGAGCGCACGCAGACGCTCATCGAGGCGTGGAAGGTGCCGCTGTCCGTGGCTCCCGAGGTGGACGCCGAGAGCCACAAGGCCGCCCAGCTGGGCCGGCTCGTGGAGAGCCTGCACGCGTCGCTGGGGCTGGACGATGTGGACGCCGTCGTCCAGCGGGCGCTGCTGTTCGCCGAGCAGCGCCTCCAGGCCCGGCAACCCGACCGGCAGGTCGTGTGCCACGGCGACCCCCACGAGGGCAACCTGCTGCGGGTGCTGTCGCCGCGTCCGGGGGCGCCGGCCGACGCGGTGTGGGTCGACCCCGACGGGTTCCGGTGCGAGCCCGACTACGACCTCGGCGTAGCGGTGCGCAACGCGAACAAGTTCGTGCTGGCCTCCGACGATCCGGTCGTGATGCTGCGCGGCTGGTGCGCACGACTCGCCGACCAGACGGGCACCGACGCGGAGGCGATCTGGCAGTGGGGCTTCCTGGAGCGCGTCTCGACCGGGCTGTACCTGCTGGACCGCGGCCTGGTCGACCGCGGCCGCCGCTACCTGCAGGCCGCGCGCTGGCTGATCAGCCGCCGCTCGTTCGGCTGACGGCGTCCGAAACCCTGCGCGCGCTCACATGATGAGCTGGCTGATCGCGTGGATGATCAGGCCGGCGAGCGCGCCGACGATCGTGCCGTTGATGCGGATGAACTGCAGGTCGCGGCCCACGTGCAGCTCGATCTTCTTGGACGCCTCCTGCCCGTCCCACCGCTGGATGGTGTGGCTGATGACCGTGGACAGCTCGCGGCCGTAGGAGCGGACGAGGAACGCGGCCGCGTCCCCGAGCGCGGCGTCGACGCGCCGCTGCGGGCCCTCGGACGTCGCGAGGGTCGCGCCGAGACGCTCGAGGGACGCCTCGACGCGCGCCCAGAGGGCGCTCGTGTCGTCGTCCATGGCCGACTCGAGGCTGCGGCGGGCGCTGTTCCACAGGGCGACGACCGTCTCGCCGGCCTCGGGGTGGGTGAGCAGGCGCTCCTTCAGCGCCTCGACGCGCTTGCGGACGGCCGTGTCGTGCTGCAGGTCGCGCGCGACCCGCAGCAGCAGGTCGTCGAGGGCCTTGCGGCTAGGGTGATCGGGCGTGTTGCGGATCGCGACGAGCCAGTCGATGAGCTTTTGGTACAGGTAGTCGACGATGCGGTCGTTCACGAACTCGGGCGCCCACTTGGGGGCCTGGTCGGCGAGCATCGCGGCGAACTTGCCAGGGTTGGCGAGCACCCAGCGCCCGACGGTGTTGACGAGCAGGTCGACGAGCCCGCGATGGGCGTCGTCCTTGACGATGCCCTCGAGCAGGCGCCCGAGGGGGCCGGAGAGCTGCTCGCGGCTGAGGCGCGGCAGGAGGGCGTCCTCGGCGATCGCCTTGACGTCCTCGTCGCGGACGCGGTCGAGCGCGGCCCGGCCGATCCGGACGCCTTCAAAGACCACCCGGCGCGCGTGCTCGGGCTGCTGCAGCCACTCGCCGACGCGGCGGGCGATCTGGCCCTCGGCGATGCGTTCGCGCACCACATCCTCGGTCAGGAAGTTCTCGGCGAAGAAGTCCTGGAGGCTCTGGGCCAGGTCGTCCTTCTTCCGGGGGATGATCGCGGTGTGCGGGATCGGCAGCCCCATCGGATGACGAAAGAGCGCGGTGACGGCGAACCAGTCCGCGAGGCCGCCGACCATCGCGGCCTCGGCGCCCGTGTTCACGTACCCCCACACGCCCCCGTGGTCGAGCCCCAGCGTGGCGAGGTAGATGACCGCGGCGAGCAGCAGCAACGACAGCGCCACCAGCTTCATCCGCCGGAGGCGGTCGCGGCGCAACTGGTCTGCCGCCGACGTCAGGGAGAAATCCACCACGACCCAAGGTTTCCACGCGCGGGCAAGCGCTGTCAGGCGCGCTGCGACGGCGTCCGAGAATCGGGCGCTGACCGCGGGCTCTGCCAGGATGACCGCCATGGCGAGGGGGACCACCGGACGGAACGACGCCTTCTGGTCGCTGGCGGTCGGGACCGTCGCGAACGCGGCCATGATCTACGGCGTGCTCGCCCAGGGGTGGCCGCCCGGCAACGTGTGGCTGGCGTTCTGGCTGGAGAGCATCTGCCTGGGTGTGGTGCAGTTCGTGCGGATCCGGCGGATCGAGCGGGCCGGCCGCGGCAGGAAGACGATGATGGGGTCGGTCTTCTGGGCGATGTGGTACGGGGGCTTCACCGGCGTCCAGGGGGTGTTCGTGATCATCACGGCGGTGATCACCGGCGTCCGGCCCGACCTGACGCTGTGGATCCCCGTCACGCTCGTGCTGGTGCGCACGTTCGCCGATCTCGCCGACATCATCAGCCGTCCCGCGGCCTTCCAGCCGTTCGCGCTGGTGATGCCCATCACCCGGATGATCACGCTGCACCTGGGTGTCATCGCCGGGTTCGGGGTCGCGCTGTCGCTGCTCGAGGAGGCGAGGGCGCCGTGGCGGTACCAGGGGATCTCCGTGGAGGCCGACGCGCTGCCGGTGCTGATCCTGCTCGGGCTGAAGCTGGTCGCGGAGCTGATCGTCGGCGGCGTCCTGGCGGTGGTCGTTTCGCGACACCGTTATCGCACGCGACAAGGGTGAACAGGCACCGCCTACCGGACGGGGGCGTGGTGCGCCACACTCTCCCCAAGTGGTGGAGAGGGGGCAACGATGCCGATCGTCTATCCGGTGTTTGAGCTAGTGGCTGACCCGAAACTCCCGATTGTTCGGGGGCGTCGCGATCTGCGCGCGTCCCCGCAGCAGATCTTCTGGGCGCACACCGACCCCGAGTCGTTCGCGCGCTGGTTCGGGCCGGCCGATCGCACGACCCGCATCCTGTATTGGGACGCCCGCCCCGGCGGCGGCTTTCGGTACATCTGCTCGTGCCAGGACGATCGGGACGCCTACCGCGGCGCCTTTCACGAGGTGCGCCCCGACCGGATCGTGCAGACGTTCGCGTCGGAGTCCATGCCGGATGAGATCGCGCTCGAGACCATCCGCATCATCGACCTGCACGACGGCGTGACCCGCGTCGAGCTGGAGTCGCTCACGGCGTCCTACGCGGCCCGCGACCTGTGGCTGTCCGACGGGCGCGCCGAGGGCTACAACCAGGGCTTCGACACGCTCGAGCGCCTCGCCCTCGCGCGCATGGTCTAACGCGGGCGTTTCTACCTGACGCAATCCACATCAGAGGGTGGACTTCGTCACACGCCCTCGGCGTCAGTCGTCGGGGAACTGCGGGTCGTAGCCGGTCCGCAGGCCCACGGCGTTGCCGTCGGCGTCCACCTCGTGGCTCGTCACGAGCATCCGCTTCAGCCAGGGCGAGCCGAAGTAGGTCGCCAGCGCGCAGTCGGCGGCGTCGCGTCCGCGGGAGATGACGATGTGCCCCTTGCGCCGGGCGTTGTGGCGCGGGTCGATCGTCCACCACCGGTCGCCGAGGTACACCTCGGTGAACGCGTGGAAGTCCATCTCGGTGGGCAGCGGCGGGACGTCCATGTCGGGCAGGTAGCCCGAGATGTACCGCGCCGGGATGTTCAGGGCGCGGCACAGCGCGATGAACGTGTGGGCGAGGTCGCGGCAGATGCCGTAGCCGTTGTTGAAGGCGTCCACGGCCGTGTACCAGGACATCGTCGAGCCCGTGCGGTACTCCACGCGGTGATAGACGTAGTCGCAGATCGCCTCGACGCGCCGGTACCCGGGCTCCAGTCCGCCGAACAGCGACCAAGCGTCTCGGCTGAGGACGTCCGACTGGCAGTAGCGGCTCGGCAGCAGGAACGGCAGCGTCTCGTCGGGCAACTCGTCGATCGGCACCTGCGGCGCGTCGAAGTCCGCCTCGTCGACGGCGTCCGGCACCCGGACGACCCCCTTCCACGAGTACACGCTCTCCCCGGCCGGCATGATGAACCGCTTGCCGACGTTGCCGTACAGGTCGGTGTAGTCGCGCAACTCCATGTCGGGCGAGGTGCGCCAGCCGGCCTCCACCACATCCAGCCCGCGCAGGTCGGGCTCAATCATGACGTGGGTGGGCGTGGGCATCGGGGCGACGTGCCGGAAGCTGGCACCGATCGCGAGCAGGCGGGTGTTCATGGGGTCCTTCGCAGGGAGGGCTGATGGGCGGTCGAGAAGGAAAGATACAAGGGTGGACGCCGACGCGTCACGGCACGTTGCGGGCGATCTCGTCGAGCCAGATCTTCGCGTTCGCGTCCGACGGCATCCGCCAGTCGCCGCGCGGGCTCAGCGACCCGCCGCGCACCACCTTCGGACCGTTCGGCAGCGCCGACCGTTTGAACTGGGCGAACCCGAAGAAGCGGCTGCAGAACACCTCGAGCCACTTCTTGATCGTTGGCAGGTCGTACGCGACGCGCTCGCTCTCGGGGAAGCCGGCCGGCCAGCCGTCCTCGGACGCCTCCCCCCACGCGTGCAGCGCGTAGAAGGCGATCTTCGACGGCGTCATCCCGTGCCGCAGGATGTGGAAGAGGTTGAAGTCCTGCAGGTTGTAGGGGCCGATCCGGTCTTGCGTCGACTGGGGCTTCTCGCCCTCGGTGACGGGCACGAGTTCGGGGCTGATCTCGGTGTTGAGAATAGACTCCAGCACCTCGCCCACCTCGTCGCTGAACTGCTCCGACGAGATGACCCACCTGATCAGGTGCTGCATGAGCGTCTTCGGGACGCCGCCGTTCACGTTGTAGTGGCTCATCTGGTCGCCGACGCCGTAGGTGCACCAGCCGAGCGCGAGTTCCGACAGGTCGCCGGTGCCGAGCACGATGCCGCCCCGCTGGTTCGCGATGCGGAACAGGTAGTCGGTGCGCATGCCGGCCTGCACGTTCTCGAACGTCACGTCGTACACCGGCTCCCCGGACGCGAACGGGTGCCCCATCTGCTCCAGCATCGCCGTGCACGCCGGGCGGATGTCGAGCGTCTCGAACGTCACCCCCAGCGACTCCGACAACTGCGTCGCGTTGTTCTTCGTATGGTCCGACGTCGCGAAGCCCGGCATCGTGAACGCCAGGATGTCGCTGCGCGGGCGTCCCATCCGGTCCATCGCGCGCGCCGCGACGATCAGGGCATGGGTCGAGTCGAGGCCTCCCGACACGCCGATCACGATCTTCGGCTGCCCGATCGAGCGCAGCCGCTGCTCGAGCCCCGACACCTGGATGTTGTAGGCCTCGTAGCAGTCCTGCGCCAGCCGCTCCGGGTCGGCGGGCACGAACGGGAACCGCGCCATCGGACGCCGCAGGCCCAGGTCGCCGCCGGGGCGTCCCAGCTCGTACTCGACGGTGCGGAACTGGCCGGTCCGCTCCGAGTGGGCCCGCCGGTTGTCGTCGAACGTGCCCTG
>CALMAD010000052.1 GCA_937859105.1 uncultured Propionibacteriaceae bacterium | reverse complement strand
TCCGATCTCCGGGCTGCTGGATCCCGACGAGTACGACATGGCCGGGGCGACGACGGGCGTCGTGGAGAAGGCCAAGATCCTGGGGCCGCAGCGCGTGCGTCCGGGGGACGCCGTGGTCGCCCTGGCGTCCTCGGGCCTGCACAGCAACGGCTACTCGCTCGTGCGCCACGTCTTGCTGAACCAGGCGGGCTGGGCGCTGGATCGCGACGTGCCCGAGTTCGGCCGGACGCTGGGGGAGGAGCTGCTCACGCCCACCCGCGTCTACGCCCGCGACATCCTCGCGCTGATCGAGGCCGCCGAGGTGCACGCGATCAGCCACGTGACGGGCGGCGGGCTCGCGAACAACCTGGTGCGGGTGATCCCCGACGGGGTCGCGGTCACGCTCGAGCGCGCCAGCTGGACGCCGCCCGCCGTGTTCCAGGTGGTGCAGGGCGTCGGCGGGGTCTCGCAGCCCGACATCGAGGCGACGCTGAACATGGGCGTCGGGATGGCGCTGGTGGCTCCGCAGGCGTCCGTGGGGGCGCTGCTGGACGCGTCGCGGGCCCGGGGGCTGGACGCCTGGGTGCTCGGCGAGTCGGTCGCCGCCGACGGGCCGGCGTCCGTGAGGCTCGTGGGCGAACACCCGCACGATTGAGGCGTCCCGAGTCGCGCGCCGCAGCTTTGCTCTGGTCGCGGAACCAGGTAGCCTAATCTCACGACAAACTGACAGATAAACGCGGCCTAGACCGCTCACGACATGCAAGGGGGTCGACCCGGATGGGGCGCGGCCGTGCTAAGGCGAAGCAGACCAAAGTTGGTCGCGATCTGAAGTACCGGACTTACGAGACGGACTTCTCGTCGCTCGAGCGTGAACTTCGAGCCAATCAATCAGCCCAGACTCCCGAGGACGATGAGTATTCGGCCTACGCCGACCGCTACTCCGAGGATGAGCCTGGCGACGACCGCGGTCGTCGTTACGGCTGACCCGCGGGGGTTCCTCCCACGTCAAGCACCGCCTCGGTGAGCGTCACCGGCTGGCTGCCCGATCTCCTCGAGGGTTTCGAGAGACGCGACCTGCCGCTGTCGGCGCTGCCCCTGGAGGGTGAGCCCGAGGGTCCGATGGTCGCCACGTTGGTGCGGCGGACCCGTCAGGCGGATCCGGCGCGTGACGAGCGGCGTCGGGCGGTGCTCTACGTGCACGGGTGGAACGACTACTTCTTCCACACCCACGTCGCCGACTTCTTCGAGAGCCGCGGCGTCACGCTGTACGCCCTCGACCTGCGGCGCTACGGGCGCAGCTTCCGGGAGGGGCAGTACGCCAACTACGTGGCCGACCTCGGCGACTACGCCGAGGAGCTCGATCTCGCCGTTCACGAGGTGGCGAGCCGGCACGCGTCGGTGTCGATCATGGCCCACTCGACCGGCGGGCTGGCCGCGGCGCTGTGGGCGTCGGGGACGGGCCGCGGCCGGGTCGCGGGCCTGATCCTGAACTCGCCGTGGCTCGACCTGTGGGGTCCGCCGGCGTTGGCCGGCCGCCTGGCGCCCCTGATGGGCGGCCTGTCGCGGCGCAACCCGCTGAACGTGCTGCGGGTTCCCGATTCGCGCGGGCTGTACGTGAAGTCGCTGCACTCCACGGAACGCGGCGAGTGGAGGTTCGACCTGGCCCTCAAGTCGGCGATCCCGGTGCCCGTGCGGGTGGGGTGGGCGCGCTCGATCCTGCAGGCGCACGCGGCGGTGGCGGCCGGGCTCGACATCCGGTGCCCCGTGCTGATGGGCTGCTCGGCGAAGAGTTCCGTGCTGAGCGGCTGGGCCGAGACCGCGACGAACACCGACATCGTGCTCGACGTCGACAAGATCGCCGCGAGGGCGCCCAAGCTGGGGCAGTGCGTGACGCTGGTGCGCATCGAGGGCGGCGTGCACGATCTGACGCTGTCGGCCAAGCCCGCGCGGGAGCGGTTCTTCTCCGAGATCAGCCGCTGGCTGGACGCCTACGTGCCGGAGCCGGACGGGGACTGACCGGTCGCGGTGACGATCCCGGCCCGGAGGGTTGCGGCGTGTCCGCCGCCGGGACGCGCCCCGACGCGGACGCCTCCCGCGCCTGCTCGACGCTGACGCTCGTCCCTCACAGATAGCGCGCCGCGACGGACGCCGCCTGCGTGCCGTAGCCGCCGCCGAACAGCTGCGCGTGCACCAGGAGCGGATGGACGCGGTGCAGGTCGAGCAAGTCCCGCCAGCCGTCGGGCAGGCGCGTGGACTCGGCGGCGTAGGCGTCCAGGATCGCTCCGAGGTGCGAGCAGCCGAAGAGCCCGAGCATCGCGAGGTCGGTCACCCGGTGGCCGCCGTGCGCGGCCGGGTCGATGAGGCCGACGCCGTCCGGCGTCCACAGGACGTTGCCCGACCACAGGTCGCCGTGGATGCGCGCGGGCGGGGCGTCGTCGTCGAAGTCGCCGGCGTCCAGGCGTCCGGCGAGCGACTCGATGACGCCCAACTCGTCCGACGACAGCCCGCCGGCCCGGTGGGCGGCCCGGGCGAACGGGAGGCAGCGCTGGTGGGCGTAGAAGTGCCCCCAGGACGGCTCGGGGTCGAGGGTCATCGGGGCGTTTCCGATGAACCCGTCGCCGTCCCAGCCGTCGGGTGCGACGCCGAACGCCGATGCGCCCGCGTCGTGCATCCTCGCTAGCCCGGCGCCGAATTCGTGGGCCGCGGCCGCGCTGGGCGGCGCCGGGGCGAACCGTTCGATCTCCAGAAACTCCGGCCCCTCAGCCAGCACCCGGGCCACCCGGACGCCTCCCGCCGCCGCGAGCCACCGCAGCCCGGCGGCCTCCACCGCGAAGAACCCCGCCGGAGCGTGCCTGCGCTGTTTGCGATAAGTCTCCATGCCTCCATTCTTGTCGGGCCCCGGTTGTGGTGGGATGGATGTCATGTCTGCGGTCGACCGCGCCTACGAGGCGTTCACCGGTGCGCGCCGAGCCGACGTGGTCCGACTGGCGCTCCGGGCCGTGAAAGAGCCGCGGCACGAGCACCTGGCGATCAGCCTCGACAAGGTGCATCACCGTCCCGGCATCGACACGACCGCGGTGTACTCGCTGAGCTTCTCGACCGACGACCCGGCGAAGGCGCACCCCGACCTCGTCCTGCTCGTCACCACCGCCGACGTGCACGCCGAGGGCGCGTTCTTCTTCGACTCGCTCAGCCTGCGCGCCTGGCGGCACCCGCACGATCCGCGGCTGCCGGCACTCAGCGTCGCCGAGGACGCCGGCCGTGCGCGCGCCTGGCTCGCGGACGCCGGCGTCCCGGTGCCCGGCGCCGTGGAGACCCACCTGCTGTCGTACCGGCCGCTGAGGCGGGCGGTCGTCCGGGTGGACGCCGGCGAGCGGCGCTTCTACGCGAAGATGGTGCGTCCGGACCGCTCCGACGGGTTGAGCCGCCGCCATCGCCTGCTGGACGCCGCCCGCGTCGGCCCGCCGGTGGTCGCCGAGCCCGAGGCGGGCGTTATCCTCACCGGACGCGTTCCTGGGCGATCGCTCGCCCACGCCCTCGCGACCTGGCGCGAGGACGCCGCGACGCTCCCCCCGCCGGACGGCGTCCTGGCCCTGCTCGACCGCCTGCCCGGCGAGCTCATGGACATGACCCGCCGGGACTCCTGGACCGATCGTGCCGACTTCCACGGGGCGGCGGCTGCGACCGCGCTGCCCGATTTGGCCGGGGAGATCCGGGGCCTGACGCGGCACATCCAGCGGATGGCGTCCGACGCGCCGACCGGGCCGGCCGTGCCGGCCCACGGCGACTTCTACGAGGCGAACGTCTTCGTCAGCGGCGGCCGGTTCACCCGCATGATCGACGTGGACGCCGCCGGCCGCAACTGCATCGTGATCGGCGCTGGCGCGAACGCCG
>CALMAD010000051.1 GCA_937859105.1 uncultured Propionibacteriaceae bacterium | reverse complement strand
CCGCGTACTCCGCGGTGATGGTGCCGTCGGGCAACTCGTGAAAGACGTGCGCCGCGCAGACCCGCACCAGCAGCTTCCCGGTGCCCGTGGCCTTGCAGACCTCCTGGTTGATCTCGATGTGGGATTCTTGTTCGTCCGTCTCGTACACGTTGCGAGCAAGCCGCTCGGGGACGCCTCCCAGAAAAGTCATGGCCGTACCTCGCTTACAACGCCCGGACGCCGGCCGCGACGTCGCGGATGAGTTGATGGACCCGCACCGTCGAGTTCTTGAAAGCCTGCAGCGCGGCCGTCCGGAGGTGGGTTCGGGGCTGGGCGTCCATGGTGAACGCCCGGTAGAAGACGTCCGCGAGCAGCGTGCCGTAGTCGCCGTACAGGCGCTCGGTCTCCAAGAACCGGGGGGCCTTCGCGTACAGCTTCATGTCGTGACCCACGAACGTCGCGTCGAGAGCCTGCTGGTAGGCGTCCAGGGCCTCCTGCGAATAGTCGCCCTTCGCGAGCGCCGCCGAAATGCACGTCGCCGCCGCGAGGGCAGAACCGGCAGCCAGGTCCATGCCTCGAATGGTCAGGCCCGTGTTCAGCGTGAAGCCGCCGGCGTCGCCGATGATCACCAGGCCGGGGCGCGTCAGGTCGTGGCCGACCATGGCGGGACCGTCCTCGATGGTCAGATGGCAGCCGTACTCCAGCAGTTCGCCGCCGGCCAGCAGCGGCGCGATCGCCGGATGGGACAGGAAGTGATCGTGCACCTGCGAGGCCACGAGGCGCTTGCGCTCCAGATCGTCCAGCCGCAGGACGACGCCGACCGACGCCGAATCCCGGTTGGTGTAGAGGAACCCGCCGCCGGCCACGGTCTGGGTGGAGTCCCCCACGACCGCGTAGGCGACGCCGTCGTGGTCGCCCAGCCGGAAGCGGTCCTTCAGGACGCACTCGTCCAACTGGATCACCGACTTGACGCCCACCGCGAGGTGCTTGGTGGGCTCCTTGGCCCGGACGCCGGCCTGCTGCGCGATGAAGGAGTTGACCCCATCGGCGGCGACCACGACGTGGCTGCGCAGCTCGTCGTCGCCCGCCCGGACGCCGACCACCTGCTCGCCGTCCACGATCAGCTGATCCACCTTGACCCCCGGCATGACCGTCACGCCGGCCTCTTCAGCCCGCTCGGCCAGCCACGGATCGAGCTTCGCGCGCAGCACCGAGACGGCATTGACCGGCTCAGCGAGCCGCTCGTCCCAGTAGTCGATGTTCACCGCCGACGACTCGTTCAGGAACGACACGACGTTGCGCGTGATGCGGCGCTCCACCGGCGCCTGCGAGCAGAAATCAGGAAAGACCTGCTCCATGACCCGGCAGTAGAAAACACCGCCCGAGAGATTCTTCGACCCGGCCACGGGGCCGCGTTCCAGCAACGCGACCGAATGGCCGCGGCTCGCCAGCTGGTGGGCACACACCGTCCCCGCCACACCACCGCCGATGACGATGACGTCGAAGTCCACTTCTTCCATTCTCGATTCCTTGTGAGCCGAACGAACTGCCGTCAGTCGAGGCGCGAGAAGTTCGTGGTGTGCACGATCAACTCGTCGGCGTCGTCGCACTCGTCGAGATCCACGACCGCCTCGATGGACCAGTCCCGGTCCCCCGCCGGGTCGTCGATGATCTGCCGCACCTCCCACAGCCGCCCGCCGCGCCGCTCGGTGACCATGAAGAACGCGGGGCCGCGGGCGTCCGGACCCGTGCCGATGACGTCGTGGGCGTCCCAGTACTCGCCCAGCGCGTCGTCCCAGCGCTGGCGCGTCATCGTCACGCGCTGCCCGGTCTCGAGCTGGGCGAGGGCGTCCACGTCGTCGTCGGCGCAGAGCTCCACCCGGCGGAACAGAGCGTTGCGCACCAGCAGCCGGAACGCCCGCGCGTTCCCGGTCACCGACCGCGTCGGCGGCGACACCTCCTCGCCCCCGGACGCCTCCGCGCCCAGTTCCCCGAGGGCGGCCCACTCGTCGAGCAGCGAGCTGTCGATCAGCCGCGTCACCTCGCCGAGCCAGGCGATGAGATCGGTCAGCTCCTCCGTCCGGGACGCCTCCGGCACGGTCTGCCGCAGGGCGCGGACGGCGTCCGAGAGATACCGCAGCAGCAGCCCCTCGCTGCGTTGCACCTTGTAGAACGCGACGAACTCGCCGAACGTCATCGCGCGCTCGAACATGTCCCGGACGACCGACTTCGGGCTGACCGGCGTCTCGGCCAGCCACGGGTACTCCGGGCGCAGGCGATCGAAGGTCGCCGTCAACAGCTCCCCCAGCGGCTGCGGCCACGTCACGTCGTCGAGGATCTCGACGCGCTCCTCGTACTCGTACCCGTCGGCCTTCAGCTCCGCGACCGCCTCGCCGCGCGCCTT
Organism: uncultured Propionibacteriaceae bacterium; assembly: GCA_937859105.1. Classification (GTDB taxonomy): domain Bacteria; phylum Actinomycetota; class Actinomycetes; order Propionibacteriales; family Propionibacteriaceae; genus Propioniciclava. The sequence goes on along the minus strand of CALMAD010000051.1, from coordinate 4,013 downwards.
GAACTGCTGCGCCAGCAGCAGCGTCATCGGGTTCTCCAGCGTGGCCTCAATGACGCTCAGCACGTCGAGCGCATAGGTCGGCGACGCGGGGTCCAGCAGGTCGATGCACGCGAGCGCGAACGCGGATAGCGGCTGGTTCAGCGCGAAGTCCCGCTGCAGGTCCACCGCCAGGGCGTACCGGCGTCCCCCGGGCGTCGGCTCGCTCAGCCGGACGACCACCCCCGCCGCCAGCAACGACCGTCCGAGCGCCGCCGCGCGGCGATACAGCTTCCGGCGCGCCGCCCGCTCGGGGACACTCGCCTCCAGCAGCCGGACCAGCGCCGCCCCGGTGTCCTCGTCGCGCTGCAGCAGGTTCAGCAGCATCGCGTGGGTGACGCGCATGCGGGCGTGCAGTTCCTCCGGCTCGCTCTCGATCAGCTTGGTGAACGTCGCCTCGGTGTAGTTCACGAACCCCTCAGGCGGCTTCTTCCGCCGGACGCTGCGCAGCTTCTTCGGGTCGTCGGCGAACTTCGCGGCGATGCGGGCGTTCTCCACCTCGTGCTCGGGCGCCTGGGCGGCCACGTACCCGACGGTGTCGAAGCCGGCGCGCCCCGCACGTCCGGCGATCTGGTGGAACTCGCGGCTGCGCAGCACCCGCTGGCGGCGCCCGTCGAACTTGGTGAGCTGGGAGAACAACACCGTCCGGATCGGCACGTTGATGCCGACCCCCAGGGTGTCCGTGCCGCAGATCACCGCGAGCAGGCCGCGCTGCGCGAGCTGCTCGACGAGCCGCCGGTAGCGCGGCAGCATGCCCGCGTGGTGCACGGCGACGCCGGCGTGCAGCAGCTTCGACAGGGTCTGCCCGAAGCCGCCCGCGAACCGGAACCCGCGCAGCGCCTCGGTCAGCTCGGCGCGGCGCGACTTGTCCACGATCCCCGAGCTGAGCAGCGACTGCGCCCGCTCGACCGCCGCGGCCTGCGTCGCGTGGACGACGTAGACCGGCGCCTGCTTGGTCGCGATGATCTCGGCGATGGTCTCGTGGACGGGCGTGATCGCCCAGTTGTACACGAGCGGCACGGGCCGCTCGGCGCTCGTCACGACGGACGTCTCGCGTCCCGTCGTCGCCTCCAGGGACGCCGCGAGCCGGCTCACGTCGCCGAGCGTCGCGGACATGATGACGAACTGGGCCTGCGGCAGCTCGACGAGCGGGACCTCCCACGCCCAGCCGCGGTCGCGGTCGGCGATGAAGTGGAACTCGTCCATGACGACGGACGCGACGTCGGCGTCCGGACCCTCGCGCAGCGCGATGTTCGCGAGGATCTCGGCGGTGCAGCAAACGATCGGCGCGTCCGCGTTCACGGACGCGTCGCCGGTGACCATGCCGACCCGCTCGGCGCCGAACAGGTCGATCAGGGCGAAGAACTTCTCGCTGACCAGGGCCTTGATCGGCGCCGTGTAGTACGTGCGTCCGCCCGCGGCGAGCGTCGCGAAATGGGCGGCCGTCGCGATGAGCGACTTGCCCGAGCCGGTGGGCGTCGTGACGATCACGTTCGCGCCGGTCAGGATCTCGAGCAGCGCCTCCTCCTGATGCGGGTAGAGGCTGAAGCCCTCCTGGGACGCCCAGGCGACGAAGCCGGTCTCGAGGTCGTCGGGATCGGCTCCGCCGCCGGGCGGGAGGAACGGGATCAGGCACACGGCGTCCGGACGCCCCTCACAGGGCCCGCAACTCGGCGCCGAACGCGTCGGCCGCCGCCCGGACCGCGGCGTCGCGCGCAGCGGCCACGTCGGCGTCCTTGAGCGTGCGGTCGGCGGCCCGGAAGCGCAGCGCGAACGCCACCGACTTCTTGCCCTCGGGGATCGGGTTGCCCGTGTAGATGTCGAAGAGCTGCAGCGATTCCAGCAGCTCGCCCGCCCCCGCTCGCACGGCCTCGCCGAGGTCGCCGACCGGCACCGAGGCGTCCACCACGAGCGCGATGTCCTCCTTCGCGACCGGGAACGACGAGACCGCCGCCACGTCACCGGCGCCCGGGAACAGCGAGACGAGCAGGTCGAGGTCGAGCTCGACGGCCGCGGTGCGCGCGGGCAGGCCGAAGCCCTTCACCACGCTCGGGTGCAGCTCGCCGGCGTACCCGACGACGGTCTCGCCGACGGACAGGCGCGCGCAGCGTCCGGGGTGCCAGGGGGCCATCGCGGCGGCGTCGCGCCGCAGCTCGAGCCCCACCGTGGACGCCGCGACGTCCGCGAACGCCAGTGCGGTCTGCCAGCCGGCCGGGACGGCCGCGCCACTCCAGCCCGCCTTCAGCCAGTCCCCCGCCAGCACGGCGGCCAGGTGCCGCGGCTGGGAGGGCAGGGCGGCCTCGATGGCGGCGAGGTCGGCGTCCGAGGGGCGCGCCTCGACGCCCGGCATGGGCGCCGGGCTCCCGTCGCCCGCGAAGAACACCTCGCCGGCCTCGAAGAGCGCCAGGTCGTCGTTACCGCGCGACGTGTTGCGCTGCACGGCCGCGAACAGGCCCGGCAGGATCGTGGTGCGCAGCGCCGGGGACGTCTCCGCGAGCGGGTTCGCCAGCCGGACCAGGCCGCGCCGGGGGTCGTCGCCGGGCACGCCCATGCGGTCGAGCTCGTCGACGGACCCGAACGGGAACGTGAGCACCTCGACGTAGCCGTTGGCCGCGAGCGTCCGGTTGACCGCGCGCCGCAGCTGCTGCCCGACGGTATACCCGCGCCCCGACGGCGCCGCCGGCACGACGGACGGCAGGTGCTCCAGCCCCACCTTCGTGCCGACCTCCTCGACGTAGTCGTACGGGTCGCGCAGGTCGGAGCGCCAGGTCGGCGGGGTGAGCGTCAGGGTGTCGCCGTCGCGCTCGACGGCCACGCCGCTGCGCTCCAGGATCGCGACGACCCGTTCGGCCGACACCGGCATCCCCAAGATCCGCTCCGGCAGGGACGCCTCGATCGTCGTCGACGGCGGCGCGGGCACCGCACCGGCGATGGTGACCTCCGCCGACGGCGTCCCGCCCGCGAGGTCGGCGAGCAGGCGGGCGACACGACGTGCGGCCCCGTAGGCCGCGCCCGGGTCGACGCTGCGCTCGAACCGCTTGGACGCCTCGCTGCCGAGCCCGTGGCGCCGCGACGTCCGCGCGATGGCCACGGGGTCGAAGTTCGCCGCCTCGATCACGATCGTCGTCGTGTTCTCGCGCAGCTCGGTCGACTCGCCGCCCATGACGCCCGCGAGCCCGATGGCCCCGGAGTCGTCGGCGATGACCAGGTCTTCAGCCGACAGGGTGCGCCCGACGCCGTCGAGCGTCACCAGCTTCTCCCCCTCGAACGCCTGCCGCACGACGATCGCGCCCGCGAGGGCGTCCGCGTCGTAGCAGTGGTTCGGCTGGCCGGTCTCGAGCATCACGTAGTTCGAGATGTCGACGCTCAGCGCGATCGGACGCATGCCGCACGCCACGAGCCGCCGCGCCATCCAGCCGGGCGTCCGCGCGGTCGGGTCGACGCCGGTCACGGTGATCGCCGTGAACAGCGGGCACCGGTCCGACTCGACCCGCACCGGGTAGCCGGCCTCGGACGCCGCCGGCGTCGCGTCGGCGATCGGGTCGGTGAACGCGGAGTCCGTCGCCTGCGCGGCCTCTCGCGCGAGCCCGCGGATCGACAGGCAGTAGCCCATGTCGGGCGTCACCGGCATGTCGAGCACGGTGTCGCGGACGCCGAGGGCGTCCAGCGCGTCGGCCCCGAGCGTCCACGCGCGGCCCTCGTCGTCGGCGTCGCCGAGCACCATGATGCCGGAGTGGTCCTCGCCCAGACCCAGCTCGTCGACGGCGCAGATCATGCCGTCGGAGCGGTGGCCGTAGGTCTTCCGCGAGCCGATGGTGAACCCGCCGGGCAGCGTCGTGCCCGGCAGGGCGACCACGACGTGGTCGCCGACCTCGAAGTTCAGCGCGCCGCACACGATGCCGCGGGGCAGGTAGTCCCCCGCCGGCGCGAGCGGGTCGCTCGACCCGCCCTCGACCGGCGCGGGCGCCGCCTCGGGG
>CALMAD010000050.1 GCA_937859105.1 uncultured Propionibacteriaceae bacterium | reverse complement strand
AGCGATCGCTGTCCACCGGGTTCTGGTTCTCGCTGGGGCACTCGAGTGTGGTGTTCGGGCTGGCGTTCCTGTTGGCTCTCGGCGTCAAGGCGCTGATCGGTCCGGTCCAGGACGAGAACTCGTCGATGCTGCAAACCCTCGGCCTGATCGGCTCCCTGGTGGCAGGCACGTTCCTCATCCTGATCGGGCTGACCAACCTTTTCGCCGTCGTCGGCATCGCGAAGGTGTTCCGCGAGATGCGGACCGGCGAGTTCGACGAGGCCGAGCTGGAACGCCAACTCAACAATCGCGGGTTCCTCGCCCGGCTGCTCGGGCGCGTGATGCGACGGGTCAGCAAGCCGTGGCACCTGTACCCGGTGGGGCTGCTCATGGGGCTCGGCTTCGACACCGCGACGCAGGTGGCCCTGCTGGTGCTCGCCGCGGGTACCGCGGCCTTCACGCTGCCCTGGTACGCGATCCTGGTGCTGCCGGTGCTGTTCGCGGCGGGCATGAGCCTGTTCGACGCCGCCGACGGAGTCTTCATGGCTCGGGCCTACGGCTGGGCGTTCCTCAAGCCGATCCGCAAGGTGTACTACAACCTGACCATCACGCTGCTGTCGGTGTTCGTCGCCCTGGTGATCGGCGGCATCGTGCTGATCGGCCTGCTGGTCGACCGGCTCGGCATCGAGTCGGGGCCGCTGGCGTTCATCGGCTCGGCGGACCTGGAGTTCGTCGGCTTCACGATCGTGGGGCTCTTCGTGCTGGTGTGGGTGATCGCCCTCGCGGTGTGGCGCTTCGGGCGCATCGAAGAACGCTGGGAGCCTCAGGCGAACGGATAGGGGCCCGCGAAGTCACCGATCTGCCTGGCGTGGCTCGTCATTCCCTCTTGCTCGTCCCAGAGGTGCAGCAGGTACCCCCGTGGTCCGTCGTGGCTGGAGGGCTCCGCCGACGCCGCGAGTTGAAGGTCGATCTCCGTTGTCGTACTTGGGCACGTGACGAGCACGGTCCGCGCCCACCGTCTGACCATCGACCGGTGGACGTGTCCGCACACGACGATCTCGACGTTGGGGGCGCGCTCGACGACGGCGGCAAGCGCGGCGCCCTCGAAGTACCGGTACTCGTCGAGGTAGGGGATGCCGCTGACGAACGGCGGGTGGTGAAGCATGATCAGCGTCGGCTTGGTGGTGTCCTGGGACAGGGTGGCGGCCAGCCAGTCCAGGCCGGCCTGGTCGACGTGCCCGTGGTGGTGGCCGGGCACCGTGGAGTCCAGTCCGATGATGCGCACCGGATGGTCGTCGACGCAGTAGTGGAGCGGTCCACGGCGAGGTAGGTAGTCATGGTCGGCGAAGGCCGCCCGAAAGTTCTCGCGATCGTCGTGGTTGCCGGGGATGACGAGGAACGGAATGGGAAGTGCAAGAAGGACTTCCCGGACGTTGTCGTACTCCGCCGGCTCGCCGTGGTCGACCAAGTCTCCGGTGATCAGCACCAGATCCGGGCGGCGGTCCAGGGTGAGCACGTGCTCGACCGCCGCCGCGAGACCGGCGTTCGAATCCACCACCCCGTGATAGAGCTCGCCCTTGGGCCGGACGTGGGGATCCGACAGTTGCGCTATGAGCACGCTGCCGCCTCGACTCCGTTCATGGGAACCACCTTCACACGAAAGTGGCCGGGCGGCAGCGCAACTGCCGTGCGCTAGAAGATCAGCACCTGCGCCTTGGTGGTGGCGCCGGCGAACCGGTCCTGGACGTCGGCCCAGTTGACGACGTTCCACCAGGCCTTGACGTAGTCGGCCTTCACGTTCTTGTACTGCAGGTAGAACGCGTGCTCCCACATGTCGAGCTGCAGGATCGGGAGCTGGCCGGCCGGCAGGTTGCCCTGCTGATCGAAGAGCTGGGCGAGGTTGAGGCGCTTGCCCAGCGTGTCCCACACCAGCATCGACCAGCCGGAGCCCTGAATCGAGGTCGCGTTGTCGCTGAACTGCTTCTTGAAGCTCTCGAACGAGCCGAAGTAGTCGTCGATCGCCGCGCCGACCTCACCGTCGGGCGCGCCGCCGCCGTCGGGGGACATGTTCTTCCAGAACACCGAGTGGTTGATGTGCCCACCCAGGTTGAACGCCAGGTCCTTCTCCAGCTTGTTGATCGCGCCGTTGTCGCCCTTGTCGCGCGCCTCTTCAAGCTTCTCCAGCGCGGTGTTCGCGCCCGCGACGTAGGTCGCGTGGTGCTTGTCGTGGTGCAGCTCCATGATCTGAGCCGAGATGTGCGGCTCCAGGGCACCAAAGTCGTAGTCGAGCTCGGGAAGCGTGTAAACCGCCATGATGTAGGTCTCTCCTCCGGTTGTTCTCTCTTACCGCCAACATCTTTGCAGGGTTCGCTATTCCGGCGAAGGGTCCCCATCTCACGCTTCGGTCACAGATGCCCGCGCGCCGGTCACGACGCGAAGGACGCCCGCCGCGCCGCCCGACGCAAGACGTGCAGCAGCCCGGGGGCGAGCAGGACGATCAGCGCGACCGAGGTCAGCCCGCGGCCGAGGTTCCAGCCCATCGAGGTCGCCAGATTGAACAGGACGAACGTGTGCAGGTTCTCCAGCGGCGTCGCGGCCGGGTCGAACGAGAACTGCGTCTGGGGGCCGAGGGCGAACGGCCAGAACGCGAAGTCCATGAGCCAGCCGTAGGCGAAGCCGCTGACGAGGCCGTACGCGGCCAGCAGGGCGACCTCGAGGCGTCCGGACGCCCGCGGCAGCAGCCCGGCGCCCAGCCCGACGAACCCCGCCGCGATCATCTGGTAGGGCAGCCACGGGCCGACGCCGCCGGTCAGCAGGGCGGAGGTGAACATCGTCAGCGCGCCCTGCGCGAAGCCGAACCCGCCTCCGAACACGCGCCCGCCCAGGATGAGCAGGAAGAAGATGGGCTCCATGCCGGCCGTCCCAGTGCTGAGGGGGCGCAGCACCGCCCCCACGGCCGCCAGGACGCCGAGCATCGCGAGCCCCTTGACGTCGAGCGCCTCGCTGGCGAGGTCGGAGAGCACGACGGCCAGGATCAGCGGCAGCACGCCCGCGAACACGAGCGGGGCGAGCGTGACCGGCACGGTGCCGGTGGGGGCGACGATCAGCGGCCATGCGAACGCGGCCAGGCCCGCGAGGGCGGCGACGGCGAGCATGAGCCGGCTGCGTCCGGCGAGGCGGGGGCGGGGTGACGTCCGGGTGGGGGCCGGCGCGGGGGCGTCCGGGGAGGGGGGACGCCGCCCGGCGCGCGTGCCCGGGGCGGTCATCGGTTCGCCTCGACCTCGGCGACCGTCAGGACGCGCGCGGGGGAGAACACCTTCGCGACCTGGGGCGCGAACGTCGGCGAGGACGTCGCCACCGCCCGCGTCGTGCCGTCGGCGATCACCTGCCCGTCGGCCATCACGACGAGGCGGTCGCTGACGTGGCTGGCGAACTCGACGTCGTGGGTGCTGACGACGATCGTCCGGCCCTCGGCGGCGAGCCCGCGCAGGATGCGGGCGAGGCGTCCCTTCATCGCGTAGTCGAGGCCGCGGGTCGGCTCGTCCAGCAGCACGACGCTCGGGCTGGCGGTGAGCTGGATCGCGAGCACGAGGGACAGCCGCTGGCCCTCGGACAGGTCGCGCGGGTCGGCGTCCAGCGGGAGGGACGAGTGCAGCCGCGCGAGGATCGCGGCGGCGGTGCCGGGCTCGGCGCCCGTCTCGGCGTCGGCCTGCGCCAACTCGCGCCCGACGCTCGGCAGGTAGAGCAGGTCGCCGGCGGTCTGGGGGACGAGGCTGACCGCGCGGCGGGCGTCCGCGGGGGAGAGGCTGCGGGGGTCGACGGCGTCGTCGGCGACGACCCGCCCGGTGCTGGGGACGCCCCCGGCGATCGCCCACAGCAGCGACGACTTGCCGGCGCCGTTGCGGCCCATGAGGCCGGTGACCGTGCCGGTGACGAAGCCCAGCGTGACGCCGTCGACGGCCTCGGTGGGGCCGTAGGCCACCGAGAGATCCGTGAGGCGGAGGCCGACGGGCCCGGCGGGCAGCGGCGGGTCGGCGGGCGTCTCGACGGCGATGTCGTGGCGTTGGGCGTAGCGGCGGGCGTCCCGGACGGAGCGGAAGACGGTCGGCCAGTGCAGCGTCCGGGCGAGGTCGGCCAGGGGCGGGGTGACGTCGCAGCGCAGTAGGACGCCGCCGGGGTCGCCGACCTCGACCGTGCCGTCGCGGCGCACCCAGGCGATCGTGTCGGCCACGTGGATGACCCGCTCGAGCCGGTGCTCGGCGAGCACCACGGTCAGCCCGACCTCGTGCACGAGGGTGGTGATCGCCCCCAGAACGTCCTGGGCGGCGGTCGGGTCGAGCGCCGACGTCGGCTCGTCGAGCACCAGGACGCGCGGCTGCGCGGCCAGCACGGCCGCGATCGCGACCCGCTGCTGCTGGCCGCCGGACAGGTCGAGCAGCGGCCGGTGCCGCAGGGACGCGATGCCGAGCAGGTCGAGCGTCTCCTCGACCCGCTTGCGCATCGCGGCGGGGGAGAGGCCCAACTGCTCCATGCCGTAGGCGATCTCGTCGGAGACGTTGTCGGTGACGAAGCCGGCGACGGGGTTCTGGCCGACGTAGCCGACGACGTCCGCGAGCTCGCGGGGCCGGAAGTCGGCGGTCGAGCGCCCGCCCACCCTGACGCTGCCGGTGAGCGTCCCGCCGGAGA
>CALMAD010000049.1 GCA_937859105.1 uncultured Propionibacteriaceae bacterium | reverse complement strand
GAAAGGCTTCAGCGCCTCTTCTCGCTGATCACGCGGAATGCCGGGGCCATCATCATCAATGGTGATCGTCAGCCAGCGATGATCGCGATGCCCGGTGATCGCAATCGTGTCGGCGTAGCGTGCGGCGTTGGATACGAGATTGGCAAGACAGCGCTTGAACGAAGCGGGCTTCACCGTCACCACCGGCAGGCCGGTCTGGCGCGCGACGCGGTCGGCCGTGCGGTGCCTCGTGCCGGTCTCGGCGGTCTCGATCTCGGCGCGCGGCATGAGGTGGACGCTCGCCGCCCGGATGCGCGTCAGGTCGCCGCTGAGGGTGATCGCCCCGTCCATCTTCGCGAGTTCGCGCAGCGCGGTGGGGGTGAACGGGGCGTCGATGGCGAACCCGCCGGTGCTCAGCCCGCGCAGCTCGTCGTTCTCGCCGAGCACGATGAGCGCGCCGGTGTGCCCGTTGACGATGCGGTCGAGGCCGTCGCGCAGCGTGGTGCCGGGGGCGATCAGGGCGATGCGTGCCAGCAACGCGGGGTCGCTCGGGACGGGCTGGGCGCCGGGCGACGGGCTGGACACGGGCGAACCTCCGAGGGTGGGACGGGTGCGCCCCAGCATAATCGGGCGTTCAGCGGGCGAGCTTCGGCGGCTGGTTCTGATCTTCCCGCGTCTGCCAGGCGCGCAGGTGCGTCACCGCGCCCATCGAGTGGGTGTACTCGCTGTAGACCACGTCGAGCGCCTCGGCGACCGTCGGCGTCTCGATCACCCGGAGCTCACCGGCGGACGCCAGCCGCTCCGACCCCGTCGGCACGATCGCCGCCCGGAACCCGAGCCGCTGCGCCTCGGCCAGCCGCCGCGCCGTCCCCGGGACGCGGCGCAACTCGCCCGACAGGCCCACCTCGCCGAGCGCGACGATGCGCTGCTTCGGCGTCCAATCCAGCGTCGCCGACGCCACGGCCACGGCCGTGGCCAGGTCGGCCGCAGGGTCGGCCACCCGGACGCCGCCCACCGTCGAGACGAACACGTCGCGGTGGTGCAGCTTCACCCGCGCCCGCCGCTCGAGCACGGCCAACCCCATCGTCACGCGGCCGAACTCGAGGCCCTGCGTCACCCGCCGCGGCACCTGCAGGGCGCTCGGCGCGACGAGGGCCTGCACCTCGGCCAGCAGCGGACGCCGCCCCTCCAGCGTCACCGTCACGCACGTGCCCCCGCTCGGACGGCTCTGCGACGACGTGAACAGCTCCGACGGGTCGGCCACCTCGTGGATGCCCCGCTCGGACATCTCGAAGCACCCCACCTCGTCGGCTGGCCCGAAGCGGTTCTTCGCCGCCCGGACCATCCGGAACCCCGCGTGCCGCTCGCCCTCGAACGAGAGCACCACGTCGACCAGATGCTCGAGGGTACGGGGCCCGGCGATCGACCCCTCTTTGGTGACGTGCCCGATGATCAGTACCGCCATGCCGCGCTGCTTCGCCACCCTCACCAGGGCGTTCGTCACCTCCCGCACCTGCGACACCCCGCCCGCGGAGCCGTCGGTGTCGCCGGCGGCGACGGTCTGCACCGAGTCGAGCACCAGCAGGCTGGGGGAGAGCTGTTCGATGTGGCCGAGGATCGTGCCGAGGTCGTTCTCGGCGGCCAGATACAGCTCGCGCGTCACGGCGCCCGTGCGGTCGGCCCGCCGGCGCACCTGGGACGCCGACTCTTCCGCCGTCACGTACAACGTCGGATGCCCGCCCCGCGCCCATTGGGCCGCCACCTCGAGCAGCAATGTCGACTTGCCGACCCCGGGCTCGCCTGCCAGCAGGATGACCGCCCCCGGGACCAGGCCGTCGCCCAGCACCCGGTCGAGCTCGGCGATGCCCGTGGGCACCCCCGCCGCCTCGTCGGCCGGGACCTCGGCGATGCTCACCGCGCGTGCGGTGGGGCTCTGCGCCCGGGTCTGGGACGCGGTGCCGCCGACCGGGGCGATGCTGCCCCAGGCCTGGCACTCTTTGCAGCGGCCCACCCAGCGCGGCGTGGTCCACCCGCACTCGGTGCAGCGGAGTTGGGAAGTCGGGGTCTTGGCCATGCACCCCACGCTAGAGGGCGGCCCCGACAGTTTTTCTCGCGGCGCTCGGCTACAGCCGCACGAGCCCGTTGGGCGTCTCGAACGTGACGGCGTCGATGCCGGGCTGGCCGTTCGGGGCGGTGAACTCGAACTCGACCCCGTCGAAGGTGTCGCCCAGCTCGAAACCGAGCCAGGCGTCGACCCGGTGGCGGCTGCCCGCGATCTCGATCTTGCGCAGTTCCACCGACCCCTGGCCGAGGGCCGACGGCCGGACGTCCGGCTCGCTCATCCACCGGATGAAGTAGGGCAACTGCGGGTCGTTCAGCAGGCCCCTCACGCCGATCTGCTCCCACTCGAGCCGACGGCCGTCGGGGAACTGCCGCGAGCCGTGCACGGCCTCGCGGCCCAGCCGCTCCTCGAACGGGCGCAGGTCGTCCACCTCCATGACCCAAGCCATCCACCCGCCACCCATCGCGGTGCGGGCGCGCACGGCCTGCCCGAACGGCGCCTTGTCGGCGGCCGGGTGCTCCAGCACCTCGACGACCTCCAGGTACTGGGAATGCGTGAGCGGCAAGACGTGATTCCTGGTCCCGAAGCGGGGGTGGAATCCACCGTCCTTAAACTTCGCGCCGAGCTTTTCCTCCAGGCTCGCGACGGCGGGCAGCAGGCCCTCCGGTCCGGCCGCGAAGGACAGATTCGCGATGTTCATGACCGCCATTCAAGACCATGAACGCGTGAGTCGTGAAATCGGGCCCCTCTGCGCCATTTCACGTCCGCTCTAGCGAAACGTGTTCGCTCGGGCGCCGCGTCCAAGAGGGGAAGCCGTGGCGTCCTACACTGACGGCCATGTCGAGCCCCGCCCCGGACGCCGCCCCCGTCGCGCCTCGCTGGGGCGTCGAGGTGTGGCTGGTGCTCGGCATCTCGCTGGGGCAGTCGGCGATCTACTCGATCCTGTCGATCGCCGACAAGCTCACGCGGCCCCAGCCGTTGAATCAGCAGACGACGACGATCAACAACTCGGTGACGCCCGATCGCCCGTGGCTCGACCTGTCCTACCAGATCGCCGGGATCGTCTTTCCGGTCATCCCCGCGCTGCTCGCGCTGTATTTGTTGCGGCTTTCCGGCGACCGGGACGCGATCGGCTTCGATCTGCGGCGTCCCGGCTTCGATCTCTCCCGCGGGGTGGGGGCTGCCGCGCTCATCGGCATCCCGGGGCTCGGCCTGTACTTCGCGGCCCGCGCGTTCGGCTTCAACACGAACGTCGCCCCGGCCAACCTCGCCGAGAATTGGTGGACGGTCCCGGTGCTCGCGGGCCTCGCCGTCATGAACGGCGTGCTGGAGGAGGTCATCATGCTCGGCTTCCTCTTCGCCCGGTTCGTGCGGCTGCGCTGGACGCCGTGGTCGTACGTCCTCACGAGCGCGGTCATCCGGGGCGCCTACCACCTCTACCAGGGCTTCGGCGGCTTCGTGGGCAACCTCATCATGGGCGTCGTCTTCGGCCTGCTCTACCTGCGCTGGCGGCGGGTGGGCCCGCTCGTGGTGGCCCACGTCATCCTCGACCTGGTGAGCTTCATCGGGTACGCGCTGCTGGCGCCCTACACCGACCTCTTCTAAGCCTGTTCCGCGCCCGGCGAGCCCCATCGCCCCGCGACCGCCGGCGGACGGGATGCTGCCCCTCCCGCAGGCGAGCGGCTAGGCTGGCCCCCATGCGTGTTGGAGTGTTTGGAGCGACCGGCCAGGTCGGCAGGGTCATGCGCGCGCTGCTCGCTGAGCGCGATTTCCCCGTCGACGAGATCCGCTACTTCGCGTCCGCGAAGTCGGCAGGCACGACCCTGCCGTGGAAGGACAAGCAGATCACGGTCGAAGACACGGCCACCGCCGACTTCTCCGGCCTCGACATCGCGATCATGTCCGCGGGCGCGTCCATGTCGCGCGAGTACGCCCCGAAGGTGGCGGCGGCCGGCGCGACGATCGTCGACAACAGCTCGGCCTGGCGCCGCGATCCCGACGTGCCGCTGGTCGTCAGCGAGGTCAACCCCGAGGACGCGGTGAATCCGCCCAAGGGCATCATCGCCAACCCGAACTGCACCACGATGGCGGCCATGCCCGTGCTCAAGCCGCTGCACGACGCCGCGGGGCTCGCCCGGCTGCAGGTCGCCACCTACCAGGCCACCTCGGGCTCCGGCCTCAAGGGCGTCAAGGCGCTCGCCGACCAGGCGCGCGCCGACGTCGCGAACGAGAACCTCGAGAAGCTCGCGCTCGACGGCAACGCCGTCGGCACGCCCGACGACCTGGGCCCCTACGTCCACCCGATCGCGTTCAACGTGGTCGCGCTGGCCGGCAGCCTGGTCGACGACGGCAGCGGCGAGACCGACGAAGAGCAGAAGCTGCGCAACGAGTCCCGCAAGATCCTGCACATCCCCGAGCTTCCGGTCTCGGGCACGTGCGTGCGCGTCCCGGTGTTCACGAGCCACTCGCTGGCGATCCACGCCGAGTTCGACCGGCCCATCAGCCCCGAGGAGGCGACGGACCTGCTGAAGGACGCCCCGGGCGTCCGGTTGGTCGACGTCCCCAGCCCGCTGGAGGCGGCAGGCGCCGACGTGGTGCTCGCGGGCCGCATTCGGCAGGATCAGGCGGTGCCCGACGGGCGCGGTCTCATCCTGTTCGTGGTGGGCGACAACCTGCGCAAGGGGGCCGCGCTCAACGCGGTGCAGGTCGCCGAACTGCTGGCCACCAAGTGAGCGGCCACGTCGCGATCATCGGCACCGGCGTGATGGGGGAGACCCTGCTCGCCGGCCTGCTCCGCGGAGGGTGGGACGCCGAACAGATCGTCGGCGCCGACCGCCGCGGCGCGCGGCGCGACGAGCTCGAGCGGCGCTACGGCGTCCGGATGGAGACGAACGCGGACGCCGTGGTCGGCGCCGACGTCGTCGTCCTGGTCGTGAAGCCGCAGGATCTGCCGGAGTTGCTGCCCGAGATCCGCGAGCACGTCGAGGCGTCCACGCTCGTCATGTCGCTGTGCGCCGGCGTCGCGACCGGCAAGGTCGAATCGGGGCTCGCCGAGGGCGTCCCGGTGATCCGCGTCATGCCGAACACGCCCGCGCAGGTGTCGGAGGGCATGGCCGCGATCTCGGGCGGCGTCCACGCGACGACCGAGCATCTCGAGAAGGCCACGCAGATCATGTCGGCCGTCGGCAAGGTCGTCACCGTCCCCGAGAAATACCAGGACGCGGTGACCGCCATCTCCGGGTCGGGGCCTGCGTACCTGTTCTTCGTCGTCGAGGCGATGATCGACGCCGGCGTCATGCTCGGCCTCCCGCGCGACATCTCGACCGTGCTGGTGAACCAGACGATGTTCGGCTCGGCCAAGCTGCTCGTCGAGAGCGGCGAGCACCCGACCGTGCTGCGCGAGCGCGTCACGTCGCCGGGCGGCACGTCCGCGGCGGCGCAGCGCCAACTCGAAGAGCGCAGCGTGAAGGCCGCCTTCATGACCGCGATGGAGGCGGCGCGGGATCGCAGCGCCGAGATGGGCCGCTGAGCCCCGACAACCTGTCTGCGGCGTCCGGCCGGGCGCCGGACGCGCACGAGCGCACCGCCGGGGGTTCCGGCGGCGAAGAAGGTCGGCGCGACCTCGATCTGCTGCCCAAGGCGCACCTCCACCTGCACTTCACCGGGTCGATGAGCGTCGACACGCTGCGCGACGTCGCGGCTATCGCGGGCCTCGACATGCCCGACTCCCTGCTGGACACGATCGCGCTTGAACTGCCTCCCGACAAGCGGGGATGGTTCCGCTTCCAGCACCTGTACGAGACCGCCCGGCGAGCCGTGCGCACCGAGGAGGCGATGCGGCTCGTCATGCGCCGCGCCGTCGAGGACGACGCCCGCGAGGGCTCCCGGCGCCTGGAGTTGCAGATCGACCCGTCCGGCTACGCGCCCTACGTCGGCGGGCTCTCCCGCGCCCTGGACATCGCGATCGACGAGGCGCGGCAGGCGTCCGAGGCGACCGGGGTGAGCGTCGCGCTGATCGTCGCGGCGTCCCGGCGCCGGCACCCGCTGGACGCCCGCACCCTCGCCCGCCTCGCCGCCCGCTACGTGGGTGACGGCCCGGGGGAGGTCGTCGGGTTCGGGCTCAGCAACGACGAGCGCGCCGGCGACACCGCCGAGTGGGGTCACGCGTTCCGGCTCGCCGAGCGGGCCGGGCTGGCGAGCGTGCCGCACGGGGGCGAGCTGCTGGGGCCCTCGCACATCCGGCGGGTCATCGAGCACCTCGACCCGGTGCGGCTGGGGCACGGCGTCCGGGCGTCGGAGGACCCGGCGCTGGTCGCCGAGATCGTCCGGCGCGGCATCGCCCTGGAGCTCTGCCCGACGTCGAACGTGAACATGGGCGTGTTCGCCGAGCAGGCGAACGTGCCGCTGCGGCCGCTCGTGGACGCCGGCGTCCGCATCGCGCTGTCGGCCGACGATCCGCTGCTGTTCCTGTCGCGGCTGACCGACCAGTACCGCGTCGCGCGGGACGTCCACGGCTTCTCGGACGCCGAGCTGGCCGGGCTCGCGAAGGCGAGCTTCGCGGCGTCCACGGCCGGAGACGACGACAAGCGCCGCTGGGACGCCGAGGTGGACGCCTGGCTCGCCGGCGGCCCGAGCGAACCGCAGGCGCCGCCGGAGGGCGGCGTCCGGGCTGCCCGCATTTCGACAACGCCGACGGACGCCGGGTAAGATCTGGTTCTTGGGCTGCCCAACGCGGTGCCCGACAAGATCTACAACAACTATTGGCAATCCCCGATCCGAGCGCCGGGTCGGAGGCAGAGGGGTCGACACGTGGGTTCGGTCATCAAGAAGCGTCGCAAGCGGATGGCGAAGAAGAAGCACCGCAAGCTGCTGAAGAAGACGCGTATTCAGCGCCGCCGCGCCGGCAAGTAGGCCGGGGCGCACCCGTCGTGAGCGCTGAGCCGCGCGTCGTCGTGCTCGTGCGCGACGGGTGCCACCTGTGCGAGGAGGCGCTGCGCATCATCGACGCGGTCTGCCGGGACGCGGAGGCGTCCTGGCAGGCCGTTGACGTCGATGGCGATGCGTCTCTTCGCGCTCGCTACACCGATCACGTCCCGGTGACGTTTGTCGACGGGGAGCAGCTGTCCTTGTGGTTCGTGGACGCGGACGCCCTGCGCGCCGCGCTCGCCGGGTAGCGTCCATGCTCGCCGTGCCAGGTGCGCCCGGGCCGCGGCCGTCACGTACAGTAGGGGCGATCACGCGCCTCGACCGTCCCCAAGGAGAACCATGCAGCCCACCGTCGTGCATGTCTGCCGACACGGTCAGGTCGAGAACCCCGACCACGTCCTCTACGGGCGATCCCCGGGCTACCACCTCTCCGAGCTGGGGTTTCGCATGGCCGACAAGCTGGGCGAGTACTTCGCCGACGTCCCGGTGACGCACCTGCGCTGCTCTCCGCTGGAGCGGGCGCGCGAGACGATGGCCCCGATCGCGGCGAACTTCCCGGGGCAGGAGATCACGATCGATCCGCGGCTCATCGAGGCCGCGAACGCGCTCGAGGGGCAGAGCTTCGGCCGCTACAACCAGCGGCTGCTGCTGCCGAAGAACCTGCGGCACCTGTGGAACCCGCTGCGGCCGAGCTGGGGCGAGCCCTACACGACGATCCGCGACCGCATGCTCGCGGCGATCAGGGACGCGGCGGCGGCCACGCCGGGCGGCCAGGCCGTCGTCGTCAGCCATCAGTTGCCGATCTACATGGCTCGTCTGGCCACCGAGGGCCGCCGCCTGCAGCACAACCCGGCGACGCGTGAGTGCCGGCTGGCGTCCGTGACGTCGTTCACCTTCCACGGCGACCACATCGTCCGGGTCGACTATGCCGAGCCGGCGGCGTCGCTGTACCCGCCGAAGAAGAAGATGTTCCGTCCGGGGATGTGAGCGTGCGTCGCCTCGTCCCGTCACTGCTCGCCGCCTGCCTGCTGCTGGCCGGCTGCGGGGCGCGTCCGTCCGGTGAGGGCGGGTTCGTGTCGGGCGATGGGGCCCTCACCCGCGTCCCGGTCGCGCAGCGGTCGGACGCCCCGGCGATCGCCGGGCCGACCCTCGGCGGCGGCTCGTTCGACGCGTCCCGGCACCGGGGGAAGGTGATCGTCTACAACGTGTGGGGCTCGTGGTGCGCGCCCTGCCGCAAGGAGGCGCCGGCGCTCGTCGCGGCGTCCGAGCGTACGAAGGAGCAGGCGGTCTTCGTCGGCATCAACACCCGCGACCTCGACCAGGCGCCGGCGGAGGCGTTCGTCCGGGCGTTCGGCGTCCCGTACGCGAACGTGTTCGATCCACAAGGCCAGTTGCTGCTGAAGTTCGGCAGCGAGCTGCCGCCGTCGGCGATCCCGAGCACGATCGTGGTCGATCCGCAGGGGCGCGTCGCGGCGCGTATTCTCGGCGAGACCACGGAGGCGACGCTCGTCGGCCTCGTGGACGACGTGGCGAAGGGGGAGTGATGACGCCGCTCGACATCGGGGCCTGGGCCCAGGAGGCCGTCGGCGGCTCGATGCTGCTCGCGATGCCCGTGGCGCTGCTCGCCGGGCTCGTGTCGTTCTTCAGCCCGTGCGTCCTGCCGCTGCTCCCGGGCTATCTGTCGTACGCGACCGGGCTGGCGGCGTCCCAGATCGTCTCGGGGGAGACGCGGGCGGCCCGCGGCCGCATCGTGGCCGGCACGAGCCTGTTCGTGGCCGGTTTCGCCGTGGTGTTCGTGAGCTCGGGCGCCCTCTTCGGCGGGCTGGGCAGCCTGCTGAAGACGTACCAGTCGGTGATCAACGTGGTCGTGGGCGGGCTGTCGATCGTGCTGGGGCTGATCTTCGCCGACGTCCTGAGGTTCGGACGCCGCACCGTGCGGCTCAACAGCGCTCCCCGCGTCGGGGTGGCGAGCGCGCCGCTGCTCGGGCTCGTGTTCGGGCTGGGCTGGACGCCGTGCATCGGCCCCGCGCTGTCGGTGGTGCTGAACCTGGCGCTGAACGAGGCGACGGCCGTCCGCGGGGCGATCCTCGCGCTGGTGTACGCCCTGGGGCTCGGGCTGCCCTTCCTGGCGTTCGGGCTCGCGTTCACGAAGCTGTCGGGCACGCTCGCCTGGGTGCGGGCGCGCGGGCCGCTGCTGCAGCGCGTCGGCGGGGCGTTGATGATCGCCGTCGGCATCCTGCTCGTCACGGGGTGGTGGGACGTGCTGATGGCCTACGCCCGCTCGTGGGCGTCCGGCTGGGGTCTGCCGATCTGATGGCGCGCCGCGACGCCGCGCCGCTGTCGGCGGCCGAATTCCTCCGCTTCTGCTGGACGCAGCTCACGAGCATGCGCACCGCGCTCGTCCTGCTGTTCGCGTTCGCGCTGGCGGCGCTGCCGGGGTCGCTGATCCCGCAGCGTCCGGTGAACCCGGTGCGCGTGACCGACTTCATCCGCGACAACCCGACGCTCGGCCGGTTCTACGACGCGGTCGGGCTGTTCGACGTCTACGCGTCGTGGTGGTTCGCCGGCATCTACCTGCTGCTGCTCGTCTCGCTGGTCGGGTGCATCGTCCCGCGGATCGGCACGTACGTCCGCGCCCTGCGCACCCCGCCGCCCCGGACGCCCCGGCGGCTCTCCCGCCTCCCCGAGAGCGTCGCGGGCGCGTCCGCCCTGGCGCCCGGCGAGGCCCTGGACGCCGCGGAGTCCTGGCTGACCAAGCGGCGGTTCCGCGTCCGCCGGCAGGACGACTCCGTTTCCGCCGAGCGCGGTTACCTGCGCGAGTTCGGCAACCTGCTCTTTCATGTGAGCCTCGTGTTCGTGCTGGCCGGCATCGCCTGGAGCAGCCTGTTCGGCTACAAGGGCTCGGTGATCGTCGTCGAGGGGCAGGCGTTCAGCAACAACCTGTCGCAGTACGACGACTTCAGCGCCGGCGGGGCGTTCAATCCGAGCCAGCTCGTGCCCTTCACGATCTGGGTCGACCGGTTCGACGCCAAGTTCGAGCTGGGCCGCGCCCAGCGCGGGGCGGCGCGGCAGTTCACGGCCCACGTCCGGACGGCGGAGGGCGCCGGCGCGCCCGTCCCCAGCACGATCGAGGTGAACCACCCGCTCACGTTCGGCGGCACGTCGGTCCATCTGATCGGGCACGGCTACGCCCCGGTCGTCACGGTGACGGACGCCTCCGGCCAGACCGCGTTCTCCGGCCCGGTCGTCTTCCTGCCGCAGGACGGCAACTTCACCTCCCAGGGCGCCATCAAGGCCCCGGACGCCCGCCCCCAGCGGCTCGGGTTCGAGTGCTTCTTCCTGCCCACGGCCGTCGTCGACGAGCGCGGCCCGCACTCCGTCTTCCCGGACGCCTTCGCGCCGCAGCTGTTCTGCAACGCCTGGTCGGGGGCGCCGCGCCAGGAGACGGGGCGTCCGGAGAGCGTGTACTCCCTCGACAAGGCCGGGCTCACGCAGTTGTCGCAGAACGGGCGCGTCGTGAACTTCCGGCTCGAGCCCGGCCAGGTCGTCGACCTGCCCGGCGGCGCGAAGCTCGAGTTCCGCGACTGGAAGCGCTGGACCAAGCTGCAGGTCTCCTCGACCCCGGGCCTGCCCCTGACATTCGGGGCGATCGTCGTCGCGGTGACCGGCCTGTGCCTGTCGCTGTTCGTGCGGCCGCGGCGTCTGTTCGTCCGGGTGGGCGAGCGGACCGAGGTCGGCGGCCTCGATCGCGCGGACGCCCGCGTCGGCCTCGCCGACGACGTGGCCGCCCTCGCGGCCGCGGTGGGCCTGCCCGACGCGCGACCCGCGCACGAACCCGCGCACGAACCCGCGGGGGACCCGCAGCACGAACCCGAGAAGGAGGACGCGTGACCGCGGACGTCATGGGCTACTACTCATTCCTCGCGATGGTCACCTCGGCGGTGATCTACCTGGTCGCGTTCGCGGCGTTCAGCGCCGAGTGGGCGAGCGCGCGCAACCTGGACGCCGGGGGCCACGAGCCCGACGCGGCGCGGGAGAGCGCCGACCGCCTGCGCGTCGACAAGTACGGGCGCATCGGCCTCGCGCTCACGTGCGTGGGGCTGCTCAGCCACGTCGCCGGGGTGGTGCTCCGTGGGGTGGCCGGACGCCGGGCCCCCTGGGGCAACATGTACGAGTTCGTGACCGTGTCGCTCGCGTTCGCGGCGGCGGCCATGCTCGTGCTCGCGATGCGCCGCGGGCAGCGCTGGCTCGGCCTGCCGACGACGCTGCTTCTGACGATCGGGCAGGGCCTGGCCGTGACGGTCTTCTACGTCGACGTCGCCCCGCTGGTGCCGGCGCTGCACTCGGTGTGGTTCGTCGTCCACATCGTCGCGGCGTGTGCGTCGGGGGCGATGTTCAACCTGGGCGCGATCGCGTCCGTCCTCTACCTGATCCGGACGCGCGCGGAGGCGCGCGGCGGCGTCCGGGGTTATCTGGCGCGCGTGCCCGACTCGCGCGCGCTCGATCGCTTCGCTTACCGCGTGCACGCGTTCGCGTTCCCGCTGTGGACGTTCACGATCGCCGCCGGCTCGATCTGGGCCGAGTACGCGTGGGGGCGCTACTGGGGGTGGGACCCGAAGGAGACGTGTTCCCTGGTCACGTGGGTGGTCTACGCGGCCTACCTGCACGCGCGCGCCACCGCCGGGTGGCAGGGGCGTCCGGCCGCGTGGCTGGCGGTCGTCGGCGTGGTGAGCTTCTGGTTCAACTTCGTCGGCATCAACCTGCTCGTGAGCGGCCTGCATTCCTACGCGGGGATCTGAGCGGAGCCGCTATCCCCGCGTGAAAGAATGCGGTTTATGCAGCATTTTGATCTGTGCATCATCGGCTCCGGTTCGGGTAATTCCCTGATCGACGAGCGCCTCGACGACCAGACGATCGCGCTGGTCGACGACGGCCGCTGGTTCGGCGGGACCTGCCTGAACGCCGGCTGCATCCCCACGAAGATGCTCGCGCTCCCGGCCGACGTCTGCCGGACGCCCGAGCTGGGCGCCCGCGTCAACGTCGCCGTCGACCCGCCGCGCGTCGACTGGCCCGGGCTGCGCGACCGGGTCTTCGGCCGCACGGACGGCATCTCGCAGGCGGGCGAGCGGTGGCGCGAGCAGGCGTCCAACGTGACGCTGTTCCGCGAGACCGCGGAGTTCGTCGGCGAGAAGACGCTGCGTGTCGGCGAGGAGACGATCACGGCCGACCAGTTCGTGCTCGCGGCCGGCTCGCGGCCG
>CALMAD010000048.1 GCA_937859105.1 uncultured Propionibacteriaceae bacterium | reverse complement strand
GCCGAGCAGGATGGCGAGGTTCACCCCGAAGGCGTCCGGGTCGCCGTCGGCGCCGGCCGCCCGGTGCCAGCCGGACGCCTCCACGTGCGCCGACGGACGCCCGCGGCGCGTCGTCGAGGCGTCCATGACGTCGTCGTGGACCAGCGCGAACAGGTGCAGCGTCTCCAGAGCGGCGGCCGCGCGGATCATCCGCCGGTAGCCCGCCGCCCCGGGCGCGCCCCCGGCCGCCACGTAGCCCCAGTGGGCCATCGTCACGCGCAAGCGCTTGCCGCGGCCCAGAAGGAGGCCGTCAAGC
This sequence comes from uncultured Propionibacteriaceae bacterium, assembly GCA_937859105.1. Classification (GTDB taxonomy): domain Bacteria; phylum Actinomycetota; class Actinomycetes; order Propionibacteriales; family Propionibacteriaceae; genus Propioniciclava. The sequence goes on along the minus strand of CALMAD010000048.1, from coordinate 2,635 downwards.
CAGCCCGGAAGGTCATCGGGAAGAACGTCCAACCCCACCGGCCGGACGTGACCGGCCCACGCGTCCCCCAGCTCGGCGAGCGCGTCGGCGAGCAGCGCGTCGACGGCGCGGATCGCCTCGGCGGGGTCGCTGGCGACGGCGTCCGCCGGGCAGGGGGAGCCGGCGAAGGCCGCGTCGATCTGGGGGACCTGCAGGATCGACCACGGGCTGTAGACCTGCGGGGTGGCGGCGACGGCGGCCGCGAGGTCGTCCCAGCGCACCCAGGCCCATTCGGCGACCTCGTCGGCGTCCGGGGTCGGGTCGTCGTCGGTTACGAACCCCGCGAAGACCGGGCAGACCTCGTTCTCGACCACCCCGGACGCATCCGTGGCCCGGTACGCGAAGTCGGGCAGCAGCGGCGTCAGCGGGCCGACATGGAGGCCGAGTTCCTCGCGGATCCGGCGGCGGGCGGCGTCCTCGAGCGCCTCGCCGGGGCGGGGATGCCCGCAGCAGGAGTTCGTCCAGACGCCCGGCCAGGTCTTCTTGGCCAGGGCCCGGCGCGTGAGCAGCACCTCGCCGCGGGCGTTGAACAGGTACGTGGAGAACGCCAGGTGCAGCGGGGTGTCGCGATCGTGGACGGTGAGCCGGCCGGCGCGGCCGATGGGACGCCCGCTCGAGTCCAGCAGGACGACGTCGTCGCTCGCGGCGAACGGATGGGGGGAGGTGCGCGGCATCACGTGTCCAATGTTTGTCTAAGGTTGAGTCGACCTTACGTGCCGTGCCGCGGAGAAGCAACGGCTCGTCGGGGTGGGCGGGGCCGGGCGTCTCCGCGGCACGGCGGCACCCCGGAGCTTGGTTGTTCAAGGTTTGTCAAAGGTCTCGCCCGCCTTTGCGCTGCGACGGTGGACAAGGACGCCGCACCGCGCCGAGCCTGCGACGAAGGGGCGCTACCGTGAGCCACGCAGTCGAGCGGGGAGGCATCGTGTACACCGTCAAGCAGGCGGCCGCGCTCACCGGGGTCAGCGAGGCGACGCTGCGGGTCTGGGAGCGACGCTACCGGCTGGTGACCCCGGCGCGGACGGCGTCCGGGTACCGCCTCTACGACGACGCCCAGGTGCACCTCCTCCGCGAGATGGCCGCGCTGGTCGCGGCCGGCGTCCCGGCCTCGCGCGCCGCGTCCGCCGTCGTCGTTTCCGGGCTGTCGGACGCCTCGTCCAGCCTCGATCCGTCGAACGCGGGCGAGGCGGGTGATGACCTGGTCGGCGCCACCGCCGGCCTTGATCTCTTGCGCCTGGACGCCGTCATCGCCCACGCCTTCGCGCGAGCGCCCTTCGAGCAGGTCGCCGACGATTGGCTGCTGCCGCAACTCGTTCGGCTCGGGGACGCCTGGCAGTGCGGTGAGCTCACCATCGCCCAGGAACACGTCGTCAGCGCCGCTCTCATGCGGGCGATCGGGCGCGTCTACGAGGCGGCCCCGACGCAGGCGCCCGCGGCCCCGGTGCTCGTCGGCCTGCCCGCGGGCGCCCGGCACGAGCTCGCGCTGTTCTGCTTCGCCACGTGCCTGCGCCGGCTGGGCGTGGGCGTCGTCTACCTCGGGTCCGACACGCCCGCGGACGCCTGGGGCGCCGCCGTGGTCAGCCTGCGGGCGCGCGTCGCCGTCATCGGGGTGACCTCGCCCGGCGAGGCCGGCCCGGCGCAGGAGGTGATCGACCGGCTCGCCTCGATCCACCCGCCGGTGTCGATCTGGACCGGCGGATCGGCCCGGGGGTCGGTCAGCGGGGCCACCGCGTTGCCCGATCGCGTCTCCGACGCCGCCGGCGTCCTCAGCCGCAGCCTGCTCGCGGGGAGGGTCTGAGCGGCGGCGTCCGCGTCGATCGACCTGCGAGGACGCCATCCGCGGCCGGTGCCGGTGTTGCGGGATGCGGGCGCGACAAGGGACGCGGGCGAGGGCGGGCGCCCATGATGGACCATGCTCTCCGTCGCAGCGCTGCTGGGCTTCTGTCTCGCGGTGACGCCGCTCGTGATCACGCCCGGAGCCAGCTTCACCCTCGTGAGTGCCCGCGGCGTCGCGGGTGACCGGCGCGGGGCGTGGGCGGTCATCACCGGGACCGCGGTGGGCATCGCCACGCACGCGGTGCTCGCCGGTTTCGGGCTGGCGGCGGTGGTCATGCGCTCGGCCCAGCTGTATCAGGGGCTGCGCCTCGTGGGCGCCGCCTACCTCGTCGTACTCGGTGCCACGCTGGTGTGGCGCTCGCTGCGCGCCAAGGAGTCCCTAGCGCCGGAGGAGAAGCCGATTAGCCCCTCGCCGGTCGCCGTCCATCTGCGTCGTTCCTACCTAGCCAACTTGTTGAACGTGAAGGCGGCCTCCGTCTATCTCACTCTGGCCCCGCAATTCCTCCCGGTCGAGTCGGTCGGCGTGGGGCCGATGCTGCTGCTCGCGGCCGTCCATATCGGCGTGATGGTCGTGTGGCTGGGCTTCTGGTCGACCGGATTGACCGCCATCTCCTCGCTGAGGAGCGTCCGGACGTGGACCCGGCGGATCGACCGGGCCGGCGGGGTGATTCTTCTCGCGCTCGGCGTCAGGACGGCCGTCCAGAGCCGGTGAGGCGTCCGCGAAACCGGCGTCCGCGTGGGACTAGGGCGGACAGGGGCGTCC
>CALMAD010000047.1 GCA_937859105.1 uncultured Propionibacteriaceae bacterium | reverse complement strand
GGTCCCTGAGCGTCCTTCGTCTCGTCGCTGCGCTCCTCGCTCAGGAACCGGGGCGCAAATGCCGGTTCCTGAGCGAGCGCAGCGAGACGAAGGACCCCCGCTCAACCTCGACCCCGCGGCGCACATACCGGTTCCTGAGCGCCCTTCGTCTCGCGTTGCTCGCTCAGGAACCGCGGAGCGAGACGAAGGACCCCCGGAAGGCTACGCCTGCGGGGCGTTCGCGGCGGCGATGAGCTGGTCGACGCCTTCGCGGTCGAGGCCCCAGCCGAAGGCGGGCAGGCGCCCGAGCGGGAACGAGCCCATCATCTTCGCCATGGCCTCGCCCGACATGATCCCGTCGCCCTCGCCGCCGAGCTGCTCCTGGAGTGCGGCGAACGTGCCCGCGACCAGCGGCCCGCCGACCGGATGCGCGAACACCTCGGCGAGCGTGGACTCGGGCGTGAGCGGCACCACGACCGCATCCCCGGCGACGTCGACCGTCGCGGATCCGCGCAGGTCACGGCTCGAAGCCCCAACCTCGACGCGGTACGCGCCGCCCTCGACGACGAAGCGGTCGACCCGCACGTCCCAGTACGCGAGGTCGTCCCGGCGCACGGTCAGCACGACGTCCGTCGTGGCGCCCGCGGCGATCTCGACCGACGCGAACGCCTTGAGCTCGCGCGGCGCGCGCTCCACGACGGATGCGACGGGCGCGACGTAGACCTGCACGACCTCACGGCCGTCGCGGGATCCGGTGTTCGTGACGGGAACGGCGACGACGACGTCACCGGATCCCTCATCCACGGTCGCGGAGACCGGACCGTACGCGAACGACGTGTACGACAGGCCGTGGCCGAACGGGTAGGTCACCGCCATGTCGCGCGCGTCGTACCAGCGGTAGCCGACGAAGATGCCCTCGCCGTAGCGCACATGCCCGTTCGAGCCGGGGAAGTTGCCGAACGCGGGGGTGTCCTCGATGCGCTGCGGGATCGTCTCGGCCAGCCGGCCCGACGGGTTCACCGCACCGAGCAGCACGTCGACGGTGGCGGATCCGCCGGCCTGGCCGAGCAGCCACGCCTCGACGATCGCGGGCACCCTGTCGGCGAAGGGCAGCGCCACGACGGATCCGTTCGAGAGCACGACGATCGTGCGCGGATTCGCCGCGACCACCGCGTCGAGCAGCGCGAGCTGGTGCGCGGCGAGGTCGATGTGGTCGCGGTCGAAGCCCTCCGACTCCTCGGCGTCGGTGAGGCCGAGGAACACCACGGCGACGTCGCGGGAGGCGGCGAGCGCGACGGCCTCGGCGCGCAGGGCGTCCTGCCCGTCCGTTGCGGCGTCGAAGGCGAAGCCGGGTGCGAAGGCGACCCGATCGCCGGCCGCGGTGGTGAGCGCATCGAGAGCGGAGTCCACGCGGGTCGGGTTGATGTGCGACGATCCCCCGCCCTGGAAGCGCGGGGTGCGGGCGAACTCGCCGATCAGTGCGATCGAGGCGTCGGCGGCGAGCGGCAGCAGCGGGGCGCCGTCGACGGCCTCGTTGCGCAGCAGCACGATCGAGCGTCCTGCGACCTCGCGGGCCAGCGCGTGGTGCGCGTCGACGTCGAGCGGCCCGGCGACGGCCGGGCGGGCCTGGGCGCGGCCGACAAGGTCGAGCACGCGTCCCGCGGAGGCGTCCAGCGCCGACGCCACCGCCAGGTCGGAAGCGGCGGCGGTGGCCACGGCGCGGTCCGGGGCGCCGTCACTGCCGGGCATCTCCAGGTCCAGGCCGGCGACGAGTGCGGCGACGCGGTCGTTCACCGCACCCCAGTCCGAGACCACCAGGCCCTCGAAGCCCCACTCGTCGCGCAGCACCTGCGTGAGCAGCCACGGATCCTGGGAGGCGTACACGCCGTTGATCCTGTTGTACGAGCACATCACCGTCCACGGCTGGGCCTCGGTGACGACGTGCTCGAAGCCACGCAGGTAGATCTCGCGCAGCGGCCGCGGATCCACGTCGCTCGACGCGGTCATCCGCTCGAACTCCTGGTTGTTCGCGGCGAAGTGCTTGAGCGAGGATCCGACCCCCTGCGACTGGATCCCCTTCACGAGCCCCGCGCCGATGACGCCGGCGACGATCGGATCCTCCGAGACGTACTCGAAGTTGCGCCCGCACAGCGGCGAGCGCTTGATGTTGATGCCGGGACCGAGGATGACCGCGACGTCCTCGATCGCCGACTCGACGCCGAGGGCCACGCCGACGCGCTCGGCGAGTTCGGGGTCGAAAGCGGATCCGAGTCCGGAGGCCGGCGGGAAGCAGGTCGCGGGAACGCTCGCACCGAGACCGAGGTGGTCGCTGTCCGCCGCCTGCTTGCGCAGGCCGTGCGGGCCGTCCGTGACCATGATCGACGGCACGCCGACCCGGTCGATGGGCTTCAGCGTCCAGAAGTCCTTGCCGCTGGTCAGCGACGCCTTCTCCTCGGTGCTGAGCTCGGACAGGTGGTCACGGGGCGTTGTCATGTCGACTCCTTCGTGGACTCTCGGGGACGGGCACGCCCAGTCGATCAGGTTCCCCAACAAAAAGCAAGCGTTATTCGGTTTTTAGTTCCGCGGATCCGGATCCCGGGCTAGTCTCGGGGCATGGCACGTCGAGGTTCGTACGCGAAGGGCATCGCGAAGCGCGAGGAGATCCTGCGCGCAGCGCTGGCGGTGGTCGCGCGCGAGGGCTACCACGGGGCCTCCGTGAAGGAGCTCGCCGACGAGGTCGGCCTCAGCCAGGCGGGCCTGCTGCACTACTTCGACAGCAAGGACGAGCTGTTCGTCGAGATCCTGCGCACCCGCGACGAGGTCGACCTGGCCGGCCATGCGGAAGCGGTGGAGGCCGCCGACCTCGACGACCTCCGCGAGGGGTACCTCGACATCGTGCGGCACAACGCCCGCGTGCCGGGGCTCGTCGAGCTGTTCACCCGCCTCGCCGCCGATGCCGCGGACCCCGAGCATCCGTCCCGCGCCTTCTTCGAGGAGCGGAGCACGGCGTTGCGCGACCGCTGGGCCGGGACCATCGCCGAGGCCCAGGCCGCAGGGCGGATCCGCCCAGGGTTGGACCCCGCGCTCGCGGCCCGGCTGCTGCAGGCGGTGTCCGACGGGGCCCAGATGCAGCTGCTGGTCGAGCCCGAGCTCGACATGACGACCCTCATCGACGCGCTCTTCGACCTCATGCAGGCAACCGGATCCGAGACCC
>CALMAD010000046.1 GCA_937859105.1 uncultured Propionibacteriaceae bacterium | reverse complement strand
GGATGCCGCGGCGCGCCAGCGCCTCCGCCGCCTCCACGCCGATGTAGCCGCCGCCGACGACGAGGACGTGCCGGGGGCGTCCGGCGACGATCGCCCGCCACGTGGAGCCGTCGTCGAGCGTCTTCATCGGGTGGACGTTCGGGCCGAGGCCCTCCGCCCACCCCGGCACGACCGGCGCCGCGCCCGTCGCCAGCAGGACGTCGTCGAAGCCGATCGTCACCGTGCGTCCGGAGGCGTGGTCGCGGGTCTCGCATTCCCCGCGCGCCAGGTCGAGCCCGAGCGCCTCGTGCCTCAGGCGCAGGTCGATTCCGGCCGCCCGGTGCTGCTCGGCCGTCCGCGCGACGAGAGAGGAGGCGTCCGCAACGTCGCCGGCGACCCAGTAGGGGATGCCGCACTGCGAATACGACGTGTGCGTGGACATCTCGAGGGCGACCACCTCCAGCGACCGTCCGCGCCGGCGCGCCACGCGCAGGGCCTGGTACGCCGCCGCCATGCCGGCGGCGTCGGCGCCGATCACGAGTAAGCGCGTCATGGCGCACACTCTGCCCGACGTCGCTCCTGTGCGTCGACGCTCGGGCCCCGTGGGCGTTTCTACCTGACACTCTCCACACTCTGAGGTGGAGAACGTCACACACCCCGGACGCTCCTACCTGCTCACGCGCCGCCGGACGGGGGTGCGACCGCGGCTGGCTGTGCCTCGCGGGCTTCGGCCGAGGCCGGACGCCGGCCCGAGGACCGCGCGGTGTGGGGCGTCCTGGGGTGGGGACGCCGGCGACTCGGCCGGCGTCAGCAACCCCTGCAGCAAGCCGCGGAACGCCTGCAGCGTTTGCGAAACGCCTGCAGTAAGCCGCGGAACGCCTGCAGCGTTTCCATAACGCTTGCCTTCGGCGAGAACGCTGCCTTACGTAAGGCAGCGTTGTGGCTTAAGCCCGGCGTTTCGAGAACGCCTGCAGCGTTTGCGAAAGACCTGCAGCGTTTCGACAACGCTGGGTGCGGGTGCGGGTGCGGGTGCGGGTGCGGGTGCGGGTGCGGGACACCAGGACGCCAGCACGCCAGGACGCCAGCCCGCAGGGTCCGTCGCGACCCTCGGATCGCGACGCGCAACGTCGGCGCGGCCCTCTAGGGTGACCCTATGCACGAGACTCCCTCCCTCGAGTGCGACCTGATCCTGCAAGGCGGTCTGACGTCGGGGGTGATCTACCCTCAGGCGCTGTGCGAGGTGGCGCGCGTCTACCGGCTGCGGTCGGTGGGCGGCTCGTCGGCGGGCGCGATCGCCGCAGCCGCGGCCGCCGCGGCGGAGTTCAACCGCGTGGGCGGCGGGTTCACGAAGCTCGGCGAGTTGAGCGCGCAGCTCGCCGAGCCCACCGAGGGCGGCACGCGCCTCCTCGACCTGTTCCAGCCGCAGCCGCGCACCGGACGCCTGTTCCAGGTCGCAACCGCCCTCGTCAACGCACGCGGACGCCGCGGCCCGACCGCCGCGGCCGTCGCGGCGGGGGCGACGGTCCGGGCGTTCTGGTGGCACACGATCCTCGGCGCGCTGCCGGGGCTGGTGCTCGCCGGGCTGGCCGTCTACCTCGGCGGCCCCGCCCTGTGGGTGGGGGTGGTCGCGAGCCTCCTCGTCGCGGTGGCCGGCGGCCTGGCCCTGGCCGGGTTCGGCCTGTGGCGGTCGGCGGCGCGCGACGTGCCGGCCAACAACTTCGGGCTCTGCGACGGCGGGCCCACCGGCCGGGCAGCCCCCGCCCTCACACCGTGGCTGCACGGCGTCCTGCAAGACATCGCGGGGCGACCGGCGAGCGAGCCGCTCACGTTCGGCGAGCTCGAGGCGCACGGCGTCGACCTGCAGATGATCACGACGAACCTCACGCAGGCGCGGCCGATGACCATGCCGTGGCCCGACGCCGGCTACTACTACGACCCCGTCGAGTGGCGTCGGCTGTTCCCCGCCGAGGTCGTGGACTGGCTCGACGAACACCCGCCCGAGGCGTCCGGCTTCGACGATCAGGTCCGGCGGCTCGCGGCCTGGCCGCTGCGGCCGCTGCCGGCGGCGTCCGATCTGCCGGTCGTCGTCGCGGCCCGCCTCAGCCTGAGCTTCCCGCTGCTGCTGAGCGCCGTGCGCCTCTACGGGCTCGACTACGGCGAGCGCACGAACCGGCAGTTCCGGGCGAACGTGGCGGCCTTCCGTCGCGAGCACCCCGGCGCCGAGCCGGAGCAGGCGCTGGCCGATGAGGCCGTGGGGCGTCCCCACTTCGCGCCGAACTGGTTCAGCGACGGCGGCCTCACCTCCAACCTGCCCCTGCACTTCTTCGACGCGCCTCTGCCCACGCGGCCCACGTTCGCGATGAACCTGCTCGAGTTCCGCGACGACGCCGACCGTTCGGCCGACGAGGCCGACAACAGCTTCCTGCCCGAGCACAACGGGGCCGGGGTGCTGCGGCGCTGGCGTCCGTTGGAGGCGAAGCTCGGGGCGCTCCCGCGCTTCGGCGAGCTGCTGTTCGGCGTGCTGGTGTCGTGGGTCGACGAGTCGGCGGCGATCCTGCCCGGCTATCGCGACCGGGTCGTCCGGGTGTTCTACGCCTCCGACGAGGGCGGGTTCAACCTCGCGATGTCGCCCGAGCAGATCGCCCGCCTGGGCGAACGCGGCAGGCTCGCCGCGGCGAAGCTCGTCGAGCACTTCGCGGGCGACGCGCCCGGCGAGATCGAGGCCCCCGGCTGGCAGAACCATCGCTGGGTGCGGTTCCGCTCCACGGTCGGCGCGCTGTCGGAATGGCTGGACGCCTTCGGCGACCGCTTCACCCGGACGCCGACCGCCACGACCCCCTACGTCAGCATGCTGGGCCCCGGAGCCCCGGTGGAGCAGCCGTCGTACCGCATCGACCCCGTCGACGAGCCCACGGTGGCCGCCTTCGTCGCCGACGTGCTCGCGGCGGCGGAGGGGGCGGCCGACCCGGCGCTCACGAAGGGCGTCCCGCGGCCGCTGCCGACGATGCGCATCGTCGCCTACGACCGCCCGCCGACGCCCGACCCGACGGTCGCGACGCCCGACCCGACGGTCTCGACATCCGACCCGGCGGTCTCGACGCCGGGCCAGGCGCTCGGCAGGCAGAACCCCGCCGTCACGCCGCCGGGCGCACCAGACGGGCGATGACCCGGTCGCCCCACTCGGGCCCGCACAACACCTCCAGCCCGTCGGGCGCGAAGCCGTTGCGGGCGTAGAACGCGAGCGCCCGCGGGTTCTCCATGTAGCACCACAGGTACGCCGCCTCCCCGGACGGCAGCCCGGCCCGCAGCATCCGCTGCGCGAGCCCCGACCCGTGGACGCCGACCGACGTGTACAGGTGCGCCAGGGCCCACGTGGCCTCGGGCGGCCTCCACAGGTCGGCCGCGGCGTCCGGCTCCCACTCCTCGACGCCGCGCCCGGACGCCATCACCCCCACGATCCCGCCCC
>CALMAD010000045.1 GCA_937859105.1 uncultured Propionibacteriaceae bacterium | reverse complement strand
ACGCCGAGCGCCGCGTAGCCGGGACGCCCTCGGTCCTGCACGAGCGCCTGCAGCCCCGTCGCCTCGATCCGGACGCCGCTGGTCACCTCGCCGGGGGTCGCGTCACCTGGGGTCGCCTCGCCAGGGGCGTCCTCGTCGGGCGCACCCCCGGGGACCGCACCCCCGGGGACCGCACCCCCGGGGACCGCACCCCCGGGGACCGCACCGTCGGCGTCCCGGACGGCGACGGCGTCCCGGACGGCGACGTACCGCACCCGGTTCCCAGGCGCGACGAGGGCGGGCTTCGGTCGGTCGTGGTCCCACAGGGGGGCGTCGGAGCGCCCGATGATCTGCCAGCCACCCGGGGTCTGACGAGGGTAAACGGCGGAGAACTCCCCGGCCAGGCCCACCGCGCCGGCGGGGACGGCGGTGCGCGGCGTCTCCCGGCGCGGGACGGTCAGGGTGTCGTTCTCGCCGACGCAGTACGTGAAGCCGGGGGCGAAGCCGCCGAACGCGGCCGTCCAGGTCTGGCCGGTGTGGGCGTCCACGACGGCCTGCTCGCTGAGGCCGAGGAGGCGGGCGACGTCGCCCAGGTCGTCGCCGTCGTAGCAGACCTCGAGGGTGACGAGGTCGTCGTCGCGGGTGTCGGCCGCCGTCAGGTCCAGTCGGTCGATCAGCGCGCGGGCCGCGGCGGCGGCGTCCGGGGAGGCCGCCCGGACGAACACGGTGCGCGCGGCCGGGACGACGTCCACGAGCCCCCGCGGCCGGGCCGCCACGAGCGCGGCGTGAGTCGCCAGCACCTCGTCGAGCGAGCCCAACTGCACGAGGAACGCCGTGTCCCCGACCGGCCGCACCTCGCTCATGCGAAGCTCGCCACCTCGACGCCGGCGGCCACGAGCCGGCCGCGGACAGTCCGCGCGATGGCGACCGCCCCCGCCGTGTCGCCGTGGACGCAGATGCTCTCGGGCGCGAGGGGGACGATCGTCCCGTCGATCGCCTCGACGTGCCCGTCGGAGACCATCCGCAGCACCCGCTCGGCGATGACGCCCGGGTCGTGCAGCACGGCGCCGGGCTGGCGACGGGGGACCAGGGCGCCCTCGGGCGTGTAGGCGCGGTCGGCGAACGCCTCCACCACCGGACGCAGGCCGCGCGCCTGTGCCGCCCGCTGGATCTCCGAGCCCGGCAGGCAGAGCACGGGGAGGCCGGGGCGCACCTCGGCGAGGCCGGTCGCCACAGCGTCCGCCTGGGCCGCGTGGTGGACGATCGCGTTGTAGAGCCCGCCGTGCGGCTTGCAGTAGGCGACCTCCGCCCCGCAGGCGCGCGCGACCGCCTCGAGGGCACCCACCTGGTAGATCACGGCGTTGACAAGGTCGGACGGTGCGACGTCCATGAACACGCGCCCGAAGTTCGGCAGGTCGCGGTAGGAGACGTGGGCGCCGACCGCGACGCCGCCGTCGCGGGCGGCGGCGACCGTGGCGCGCATCACGGACGGGTCCCCGGCGTGGAAGCCGCACGCGACGGACGCCGACGTGACGATGCCCATCATGGTGGCGTCGTCGCCGAGGGGCCAGTTCGAGAAGGACTCGCCGGAGTCGGAGTTCAGGTCGATGCGCATCGCTCTCCTCCCAGTGCTGGGCTGACGATACCCGCGGAATATGGCGGCGGGATCACCGGCGTCTCGCCCGGACGCCCACCCCCGGCGAACACCTTCCCGCACGGGGCTGGAGCGCCGAAGCGGGCGGCGTCCGCTTTTTAGACTGGCGAGCAGACCCGGTATCGAAGGAGTTGCCATGTCGGACATTCAGACCAGATTCTCTCTCGCCGGCCAGAAGGCGGTGCTCACCGGCGCCTCGCGCGGTATCGGCGCCGCGATCGCCGAGGTGCTCGCGGAAGCGGGCGCCGAGCTCGTGCTCTCCGGACGCGACGAGGACGCCCTCGCCGAGACCCTCGCGGCCGTCGAATCGGCGGGCGGCCGCGGGCACGCGGTGTCCGCCGACCTCACGACCCCCGAGGGCGCGCGGGCGTTGGGACGCCGCGCGCTGGAGATCCTCGGCTCGGTCGACATCCTCGTCAACAACGCGGGCGTCGCGCACGTCGCCCCGTTCACCGAGCTCACCCAGGAGCAGTGGGACGCCACCCTTGCCGTGAACCTGACCGCGCCCTTCGCGCTGACGCAGGAGATCGTGCCGGGGATGGTCGCGCAGGGGCACGGCAAGATTATCAACATCGCGTCGCAGACGGGCGTCATCGCCGCGGACGACCACGCGGCGTACGCGGCGTCCAAGGGCGGGCTGGTGTCGCTGACGAAGGTGCTGGCCGGCGAGCTCGGACGTCACAACATCCAGGTGAACGCGGTGTGCCCCACGGTGATCCTGACGCCGATGGGCGAGACCGTCTGGGGGCCGCCGGAGAAGGGCGACCCGATGAAGGCCAAGATCCCGCTCGGCCGGTTCGGCCAGCCGGTGGAGGTCGCCGACCTCGTGCTGTACCTGGCCGCGCCGGCGTCCGACTTCATGACGGGCGCGACGGTCATGCTCGACGGCGGCTACACGGCGATGTGAGCAGGCGCCACCCGCGATCGAGGGGCAGGGGCGTCAGCCGGCGTCCTCTCGCGGCGTGAGCGCCGCGCGGACGGCGTCCGGCCAGGGTGCCGAGCGGTCGGTGCCCGCGGGCACGTGCGCGCAGATCACGCGCCCGGACGCCGCCCGCCGTCGCGGGACGTCGCCGAACGCCTCGCCCCACACCTCGAAGTGCCAGGTGAGGGATGTGCGTCCGACGCGCTCGAGCGTGATGGTCGTCGTGACCGGCTGCCGAAAGTACAGCTTGCCGGTGAAGTCGATCTCCTGCCGCACGCGCGGCGCGGTCGGGAAGTACGTGCCGGCCAGGCCGGCGGCGTCCAAGAGGGCGCGTTCGGCGTCCTCGAACAGCCGCATGATGAGCGAGTTGTGATGGTGCCCGGAGGCGTCCGTGTCGGGCCACTCCACCACACGCCGGACGGTCGCTGTGCTGGGATCGCTGCTCGTCATGCGCCCATCTTTCCCTGCGGACGCCCCGGGCGCGACCCCGCGCGGCGCAGGGTCGCGACGCCGAGGTCGTGACGTGGGGGCGCGCCCTCGGTCTGCGGTGCTCCGGTCGCCCCGGCCGTGCGCGACTCTCGACGCGCCGCGCCCTCGACCGGTCGGGCGAACGTGCGCGTCCTAGTGTGGACCCGTGGGGCCAGCAGACCTGCCGCTCATGGAGCGGATCGCCGCGGCGGACGAGCTCACCGCCGGCGAGCGGGTCGTCGCGGGGTTCTTTGAGGACGCCTATCCCGCGGTCGCGCTCCTCAAGCTGACGGAGGTCTGCGCCGCGACCGGAGTCAGCACGGCCACGGTGACGCGCTTTGCTCGCAAACTCGGCTACGCGGACTTCCGCGCGCTGAGACGCGACCTCCAAGACGAAGTCCGTGCTCGTTTGGACGCCCCCGGCGATCGGCTTGCGCGGTTGGCGTCCGACCGGGCCCCCAGCCGTGCCGCTGGGGATGCCGGCGAGGCGGGCGCCCACGCCGCGCCGCGTCCGCGCCCCTTGAGCGAGCGCTACGCGCTGACCGCCGTCGATCTTCGGGAGTCGGCGCGTTCCCTCGATCAGGACGCCTTCGCTCACGTGGTCGACCTCGTCGCGGACGATTCTCGACCGATCTACCTGGGCGCCGTGGCGTCCGGTCAGCCGCTGCTGAGCTACTTCGCGCTGCTGCTCAACTACCTCCGCGGCGGGGTCACCGAGCTGGAGGGCACCGACCGCTGGGCGCACGGCCTGGCCGGTCTCCCCGAGGACGCCGTGGTGCTGTGTGCCGCCTTCGACCGTTATCCCGTCGCCGTGCAGCGACTGCTCCGGTTCGCGCGGGGGCGAGGTGCGACGACCGTCCTCATCACGAACCGTCGCACCAGCCCCCTCGTCGCCGACGCCGACCACTGCCTGTTCGTCTCCAGCCATGCCGACCCGATGTTCCGCAGCCGCGTCGGGCTGCTCTTCGCGCTCGAGGCCCTGCTCGACGCCGTCGGCCGGCGAGACCCCGACAGGACCGCCCGCGCCTCCGACATCGAGCAGTTCTTCGCCGTGACCGGGAGCTATCTGCCGCAGGGCGACCGAGGCACTCGCGGCTGACAAACGTCAGGGAACTGACATTTCTTGAACCGGATGAGCGAAGAGTGACAATCTGGTGCTCACGCACCGATGAAAGGTCCTCCCCATGGCTCAGAAGCCCGACGCGATCACGAACCCTTTGACCAACAAGGGCACCGCTTTCACGCACGAGGAGCGCGCGAAGGTCGGTCTCACCGGACGCCTCCCCGCCGCCGTCGAGACGCTCGATCAGCAGGCCGTCCGCTCGTACGCACAGCTGCGGGACTTTCCGACCGACCTCGACCGGACGTGTTCCTGGACCAGCTCCACAATCGCAACGAAGTCCTCTATTACAAGGTGCTGAGCGATCATCTGCCGGAGCTTCTGCCGATCGTGTACGACCCGACCGTGGGCGAGGCGATCAAGAAGTGGTCGCGGGACTACCGCCGCTCGCGGGCGATCTACCTGTCGATCGATCGTCCGCAGGACGTGCGGGCGTCCTTCGAAACGCTCGGGCTCGGCCCAGATGACGTCGATCTCGTCGTCGTGTCGGATGCCGAGGAGATCCTCGGCATCGGCGACTGGGGAGTGAACGGCACCGACATCAGTGTCGGAAAGCTGGCCGTCTACACCGCCGCCGCGGGCATCCACCCTGCCCGAACGATCGCGGTCAACCTCGACTGCGGCACCGACAACGAGTACTTGCTGAACGACCCGTCCTACCTGGGCAATCGTCACGCCCGAGTCCGCGGCGAGCGCTACGACCAGCTGATTTCGGAGTACCTGTCGGTCGTCGCCGACCTGTATCCGCGCGCGCTGCTCCACTTCGAGGACTTCGGCCCCAGCAACGCTCGCCGCATTCTGGTCGACAACGCCGACAAATACCGCATCTTCAACGACGACATGCAGGGCACGGGCGCGATCGTCATGGCGGCCGTCATCTCGGGCATGAAGATCACGAAGCAGACGTTCGCCGAGCAGCGGCTCGTCGTCTACGGCGCCGGTACCGCCGGCACCGGCATGGCGGACCAGATCCACGCGGGCATGGTTCGCGACGGACTCTCGGACGCCGAGGCGCGCGACCGCATCTGGCTGGTCGACATCAACGGCCTGGTGACCGACGACATGAAGGGCCTGCCCGATTACCAGCAGGCCTACGCGCGGAAGGCGTCCGAGGTGAAGGGCTGGAAGCGTGAGCACGGAAAGATCGGGCTGCTCGAGGTGGCACGTCAGGCTCAGCCGACGATCCTGATCGGCACGTCGACGGACCACAACGCCTTCACCCAGGACGTGATCGAGGCTGTCGCGACCGGGGTCGAGCGCCCGATCGTGCTGCCGCTGTCGAATCCGACCGAGAAGATCGAGGCGATGCCCGCCGACGTGATCGCCTGGAGCGAGGGTCGGGCGCTGGTCGCGACGGGGATTCCGGTCGAGCCGTTCGAGTACGAGGGCACCACCTACACGATCGGGCAGGGCAACAACGCGCTGCTCTACCCGGGGCTGGGGCTCGGCACCATCGTCTCCGGCGCGACACATGTCACCGACGGCATGCTGCTCGCCGCCGCCGAGGCTGTCGCATCACAAGTCGACCCGACCCCGCCCGGCGCCTCCCTGCTGCCGGCCGTGGAGAACCTGCGGGCGTCCTCGGCGACCGTGGCCGTCGCGGTCGCGAGGCAGGCCGCGGTCGACGGCGTCGCGACGGCGGAGCACGACAACCTCGTGCAGGCCGTTCAGGACGCCATGTGGCAGCCCTCCTACGCAGACATCGTCCGCTCGCGCCCATGACCGCCCCCGGGGAGGCCACGGGTCGGGACGTCGTCGCGGAGGCCGCTCGCCTCCTGATCGGAAACGGGCACACGACCACGGGCACCATCGAGTCCGTCGAGCGCCTCGCCAGGGCTTACGGGTTCGCCGTGACCGTGGTGCCCAACTGGGCCTCCCTCACGCTGCTGGACTCCGAAGGCGTCCACCTGCGCGAGATCCCGGTTCAGCCGGAGGCCGTGCACATGGGCGTCGTGACGGCGGTGCTCGACACGATCGCGTGGACGACGGCGACGACCACTCCACCCAGCACGGGAGTGGTGGCTGCACGTCTCGCCGAGGATGCCCGGCGTCCGGCGTCATCGACGATCGCCTTCGCCGTCGCCAGCGACATCGGGACGCCCGCGGCCTTCGCCGTGGACGTGCCGAAGCTCGACCGAATGTCGCGGCGGACGACGCCCGCCTGCTCCAGGATGTCCGGCCCGTTCGAGCCGTCCGCCGGGTAGGGCCCGGCGGTCTCGTCGGGGATCTCCGTGAGGTTCGAGGACGCCGTCGCACCGGAGGACGCCGTCCCGGACGCCGCCGGCGCCGACGTTCCCGGGACGCCGCAGGCGGCGAGGGAGATCGCGCCGAGCCCGCCGCCCAGCAGCGCGAGCAGGCCGCGGCGTCCCATCATCGTCGTGATATCGAACTGGAGGCCCTGGTCGACGACGGGCTCGTCGGGCTTGGGCAGCGGGCGTCCCTCGAAGGACGCGGCGACGGGATCGCTCATGGTCGGGCCTTTCGTCGGGGTCCGGCTGGACGTTCGACGCGAGTCTTGCAGACGTCCTTGTGAGGGGGCTGTGCGCCGGCGGCGGCCGCGTCACCCGTGCGAACGAATGCTCTCTGGTTGTCGAGAGACCCAGTGAGAACGGTGTTGTGCTGGATCTAGGGCGCACTGGTTTGCGCCTGTCGGGCCCTCCCACACCCAGCGGTGGGCCGGTGTCGTGCCCGCTGCTTGCGGTCGCGTCCCCGGACCCCGTCGACGCGGTCTATAGGACCAGAACCCGCCTGCGAACCAGTGCGCAACGGATGAAGCATCACGTCGTTCCCACTGGGTCTCTCGACAACCAGAGAGCCCCCGTTGGCGTCCGGTCGGGTGCCGCGGAAGCGCGGACGTGAGAAAGCGCAGCGAACGCCGGACGTAGGGGTTGGGCCGAGGGTTCCGGCTCAGGGGGACGCCCAGGCGGGGCCGAGGGGCTCAGGGGAGAGCGGCGGGAGTCCCGCACGAGGGCAAAGAAAAACCCCGCCTCAACGACGGGGATTTCTCCTGTGCGCGAGAGAGGACTTGAACCTCCACGCCCTTAATCGGGCACTAGCACCTCAAGCTAGCGCGTCTACCTATTCCGCCACCCGCGCAGGGTGTCTGCCGGTCATCGGCAGCCCGTGAACTATAGCAAGGGCGCCCGGGCGGTGTCGAAACGAGACAAGCGGCTCACCCCGCGGACGCAACGGTCACGCCCGGACGCCTCCGCTCGCCCCGCAGATCAGGCCCGGGCTTCCTCGTGGTCGCGGGCGCCGTTCGGCCCCCCGGAGATGTCGTCGAGGGCCAGCACGATCTCGTGGGGCACCTCCAGGTCCTCGCAGGCGAGGTACGGGGCGAGCTGGTCGGCCGTCCGGGCACCCAGCAGGGGAGCGGTGACGCCGGGGGCGTCCCGGACCCACACGAGCGCGACCTGCAGCGGCGTCAGCCCGAGGCCGTCCGCGGCCTTGGCGACACCCTCGACGACGGCCCGCGAGCGGGCCTCCAGGTAAGGCTCCACGTACCAGCCGAAGTGATCGGTCGCGCCGCGCGAGTCGCGCGGCGTCCCCGAACGGTACTTCCCGGTGAGGACGCCGCGTCCCATCGGCGACCAGGGGAAGAAGCCCAGGCCGAGCGACCGGACGCAGGGCAGCACCTCCACCTCGGCGCGGCGGGCCAGTAGGGAGTACTCCACCTGGGCGCTCGCGATCGGGGCGCGGCCCGGGAAGGCCCGCTGCCAGGTCGCCGCCTGGGCGGTCTGCCAGCCGACGAAGTTCGAGACGCCCGCGTACCGGACGTCGCCGGCCGACACGGCCTGGTCGATCGCCGCGAGGGTCTCCTCCAGAGGCGCCGAACCCCAGGCGTGGATCTGCCAGAGGTCCAGGTGGTCGGTGCCGAGCCGGCGCAGGGAGCCGTGCAGGTCGTCCAGCATCGAGCGCGCGGAGGTGTCGACGACGCGCCGGCCGTCCCGCAGCCCGAAGCCGGCCTTCGTCGCGACGACGACGTCGGAGCGGCGCACCTCGGTGCGCATCAGCTTGCCGAGCATGCGCTCCGCCTCGCCGTTGCCGTAGGCGGCGGCCGTGTCGACCAGGGAGCCTCCGGCGTCCACGAACGACGCGATGAGCGGCTTCGCCTCGTCCATGCGCGTGTCGCGGCCCCACGTCATGGTGCCGAGCCCGAGGCGTCCCACCTGGAGGCCACTGCCCCCGACCGTCCGTCGTTGCATGGCGCCCACCCTAGCGATCGGGGACGCCCGCGGCCCGCGTCAGACCGGGGCGATCACGTTCGCGAGCAGGAGCCCCGCGATCAGCAGGCCGAGCAGCACGCGGTAGATCACGAAGGCGGTGAAGTTGTTCGACTGGACGAACTTCAGCAACCACGCGATGGAGGCGTAGGCGACGACGAACGAGATCGCCGTCCCGATGATCGTGGCCAGCCAGCCGACCCCGCCGGGGGCGCCGATCGCGGACGCCTCCTGCACCGCCTGCAGGCCGCCGGCCGCGACGAGCGTCGGGATGCCCAGGAAGAAGCTCATGCGGGTCGCGGTGACGCGGTCGATGCCGAGGAACAGCGCGCCAGTGATCGTGGCGCCCGAGCGGGAGACGCCCGGCACGAGCGCGAAGCTCTGAATGAGGCCGAGGATCGCCCCGTCCTTGATCGTGATGGAGTGCTCGCCGCGCTCCTGCTTGCCGACGCGGTCGCCGAGGAACATCGCGACGCTCCACACCAGCAGGCCGCCGACGACGAACCACAGGCTGCGCAGCGGCCCCTCGATCAGGTCCTTCAGCGCGAGCGCGATCACCGCGGTCACCGCGAAGCCGACGATGACGGCCCAGCCCAGCCGATAGTCGGGGTCGGCCTTGCCCTCCGCGCTGCGGAGGCCGCCGAACCACGCCTTCACGATGCGGACGATGTCGGACCAGAAGTACACGATCGCCGCGATCATCGCGCCCACCTGGATCATGGCGGTGTAGGCCGTGACGGTGGGATCGCTGATGGGCATCCCCATCAGCTTCTCGGCGACAGTCAGGTGACCGGTACTGGAGATCGGGAGGAACTCCGTGATCCCCTCGACGATGCCGAGGATGATCGACTGCCACCACTCCATCATGTGCGTTCCCGCTTTCGTGTCCGGTTGAATGCCGCGGCAACGATACTCGGACGCCGGCCCCGTCGGGTCACGCCACGGTCGCATTCGGCAACACCGCTGGTCGGACGCTGCACCGGTTGGCCTCTGCATGGGTTGGCCTCTGCCCCGGCCGGACGCCGCACCAGTCGGACGCCGCACCGGTCGGCCATGCGTGGTCGGCCATCGGGCGGGATCGATCGGAGGCGGGGCCCCCGGCTAGGCTGACGCCGGTTGGTCCGGTGCGGAGCGCCTCGCGCCGGACAGCCCCGCACGCATTCGAGGAGAACCATGCAGGCTTGGCCACGTCCCGACGTCCCGACGCTGGACGGACGGGCCCCCCGTCCGCGCGTGCACGACACCGCGGCCCAGGGCCTCGTCGAGGTCGGCCCGGAGGCCGGCGACGCGCGCCTCTACGTCTGCGGCATCACGCCCTACGACGCGACGCACCTCGGGCACGCGAACACCTACGTCGCGTTCGACCTGCTGCAGCGGGCCTGGCTGGACGCCGGGCTCGGCGTCCACTACACGCAGAACGTCACCGACGTCGACGACCCGCTGCTCGAGCGCGCCGACGCCACCGGCGTCGACTGGCGGGCGCTGGCCGAGGAGCAGACCGAGCTGTTCCGGACCGATATGACGGCGCTGAACGTCCTGCCGCCCCGCGACTACGTGGGGGCCGTCGAGTCGATTCCCCTTGTCGTCGAGCTGATCGAGCGGCTGATGCCGACCGGCCTGATCTACCAGGTGGACGACGAGGAGTTCCCCGACTGGTACTTCAACTCGGCGGCCGCGCCGGGCTTCGGCTCCGAGTCGCACCTGGACGCCGAGGCCGCCCTCGCGATCTTCGGTGAACGCGGCGGCGACCCCGACCGTCCGGGCAAGCGCGACCCGCTCGACTGCCTGGTGTGGCGGCTCGCCCGCGACGGGGAGCCGTCGTGGGACTCCCGGCTGGGGCGCGGGCGTCCGGGGTGGCACATCGAGTGCGCGGCCATCGCGCTGCAGCACCTCGGGGAGGGGTTCGACGTCCAGGGTGGCGGCTCCGACCTGGTGTTCCCGCACCACGAGATGAGCGCCGCCGAGGCCACCGCGGCGACGGGGCAGCCCTTCGCGCAGGCCTACGTCCACGCCGGCATGGTCGGCTACGACGGCGAGAAGATGAGCAAGAGCAAGGGCAACCTGGTCCTGGTGTCGAAGCTGCGCGAGGCGGGGCGCGACCCGATGGCGATCCGGCTCGTGCTGCTCGCCCACCACTACCGCTCCGACTGGGAGTACACCGACGCCGACCTCGACGAGGCCGAGCGGCGCCTCGCCGCCTGGCGCGGCCTGCGCAACGAGACGGCGACGATCCCCGCGACCTCGCTCGTGACCGACCTGCGCGCGGCGCTCGCGAACGACCTGGACGCCCCGGCCGCCCTGGCGGCCGTGGACCAGTGGGTCGCGGCGGCGTCCGACATCGACGGCGACGACACCGACGGCCCGCGCACGTTCCAGTGCGCGGTCGACGCCCTGCTCGGCGTCCGGCTTTGAGGCCGGCGCCCGTCCGGGCGCCTTCGCGTTCCGGCCGTCTCCGGGGACGCCTCCCT
>CALMAD010000044.1 GCA_937859105.1 uncultured Propionibacteriaceae bacterium | reverse complement strand
CAGCGGGAGGGTCACAACTCGGCCAGCCGTGCCTTCTCGGCCTCCACGTCGAAGTCGGCCGCCGGCCAGCCGAGGCCTAGGGCGTCCAGCTTCTCCCGCAGCAGCTCGGCCACCGCCCAGTTCCGGTACCACTTCTTGTTGGACGGGATGATGTACCAGGGCGCATGGTCGGGGTTGCAACGCCCGAGCAACTCGTTGTAGGCGTCGGCGTAATCGTCCCAGTGAGAGCGGGAATCGAGGTCGCCGGGGTTGTACTTCCAGTGCTTTTCGGGGTCGTCGAGCCGCGCCGCCAGCCGCTGCTTCTGCTCGTCGGCCGAGATGTGCAGGAAGCACTTGATGATCACGTAGCCCTGCCCCGCGAGCTCGGCCTCGAAGTCGTTGATCGTGGTGTAACGGCGGGCCCAGATCGCCTTCGGGACCAGCTCGTTCACCCGGACGACCAACACGTCCTCGTACTGCGAGCGGTCGAAGACCCCGATCATGCCCGGGCCGGGCAGCGCGCGCCGGATGCGCCACAGGAACGGGTGCTCCCGCTCCTCCGCCGTCGGCACCTTGAACGCCGTGAGATCCACACCCTGCGGGTCGACCATGCCCACCGCGTGCCGGATCGTGCCGCCCTTGCCCGACGTGTCCATGCCTTGCAGCACGAGCAAGACGCGCGGCGCCGTCTCCGGGTTCTCCCGGCCCGCCGCATACAGCCGTTCCTGCAGGTCGGAGAGCACGGGGGCCAGGGCGTCGGTGAGCGCGGGGGCGTCCGACTTGCCCTCGCCGACGAAGCCGGGCGCAGCGTCGGTCTCGATGGTCCGGATGTCGACCTCGCCCTGGGGCGCGCGCAGCACCTCCGACAGCGGACGCCGCGGCTCCGGCGGCGCCGGGACGGCTTTCGCGGCCTTCTCCGCCTTGAGGGCGGCCTTGACCGCCTCCTTCTCGGCGGCCTCGGCGGCCTTCGCGGACTGCTTCTCGGCGGCCTTCTTGCCCTTGTCGGACTTGGACTTGCCGTCCTTCTTGCTCTTCTTCGCCATCCTCGCAGTGTGGCCGATCCGGGGGCCACGGCCAAGGGCTACGCGCCACGAACCGGGAACCGGACGCCGTCAGCCGGACGCCTCCCCCGGCTGCTGCCTGGCCCGGCTCGGCTGGACGCGCGGCGGTTCGCCAGGCATCTTCGGATACTCGGGTGGGTAGGGCATCTCCCCCTCGCCGGCCGCGGCGTCCCGGTCGTACCAGGCGAGCGCGGGGGCCAGCGAGGCCGGCGGCGTCGTCGCCAGCGCGGCCCACGGGTCGCCCACCGCGGCGAAGCGCGCGGGCATCGTGACGACGGTGTAGGCGGCGGGGTCGGCGTCCGGCAGTTCGTCCCACGTCAGCGGCGCGGAGACGCGCGCCAGCTCGGTCGGCCGGATCGAGTACGCCGACGTCATCAGCCGGTCGCGGGCCATCTGGTTGATATCGACGAAGATGCGCTCGCCGCGCTCCTCCTTCCACCAGTTCACGGTGACGCGGTCGGGCATCCGGCGGGCCAACTCGCGACCGATCGCGATCGCGGCGTGGCGAGCGTCGATGAAGTCGGTGGGCCCGACCGGGGCGTACACATGGACGCCCCGGCCGCCGCTGGTCTTCACGAACCCGGTCAGGCCCAGCTCCGTCAGGACGCCGCGCAGTTCGAGGGCCGCCGCGACGGCGTCCTCGAAGCCGGTGCCGGGCTGGGGATCGAGGTCGAGGCGCAACTCGTCCACCAGGTCGGGCGCGGTGCCGCGCACGGGCCACGGATGAAAGCGGAGCGTCCCGAGATTCAGCATCCACAGCACGGTCGCGAGGTCGTCCGGACACACCGTCTCAGCCGTCCGCCCAGACGGGAACGTGATCGTCGCCCGCCCCACCCACTCCGGCACCGCCTTCGGCAGCCGCTTCTGGTAGAACGACTCCTCTCCCCCGACGCCGCCCGGCCAGCGCTCCATCGTCGTCGGACGCCCACGCAGCGCACCCAGCAGCCCCGGCCCGACGGCGAGCATGTACTCGGCCACGTCGCGCTTGGTCAGCCCGAGCTCGGGGAAGTACACCTTGTCGGGCGACGACAGCCGGACGCCGCGGCCGTCGACGTCCAGCGTAATCGCGGGGTTCGCCATGAGCGAGAGATTACGGGGCGGCGGCGTCAGGGGCCACGGAGGCGTCCGGGTAAGGTGGCGAGGAAACCCGGCCCGAGAACGGCGAATCGAGCGAGGAAGCGAGGAGACCATGACGACCAACCCCATCCCGCGCGTGCTCAAGACCCCTGACGAGTGGCGCGCGCAGCTCTCCGCCGCGGAGTTCCACGTGCTGCGCGAGGGCGGCACGGAGGCCCCGTTCCGCGGCGAGTACACCGACACGACGAGCGCGGGCACCTACGCGTGCAAGGCATGCGGCGCGGTGCTGTTCACGAGCGAGCAGAAGTTCTCCTCGCACTGCGGCTGGCCGTCGTTCTACGCGCCGGCGGCCGACGATCGCGTCCGCTACCTCACCGACGACTCCCTGCCCGGCGCGCCCCGCGTCGAGGTGCGCTGCGCCAACTGCGACAGCCACCTCGGGCACGTGTTCACCGGCGAGGGCTACCCCACCCCCACCGACGAGCGCTACTGCATCAACTCGATCTGCCTCGTGCACGACGAGACGCCCGCGGAGTAGCGCCCCCTTTTCCCGCCAGACGTCGCGCGACGGCGTTCATGGGCGGCTGAGCGGTGGGCGATCGCCTCGTCAGGGGCTGAGCGTCGTCCTTCTTGGTCTCACTCGTGGAATCTCGGGGGCCCATCCGGCGGCTCCCAGGTGTTGTTCTGCAGAGGCCACCCGGCCGTCTCGAGCTTCTGGCCGACCCGGGCAAGTTCGTCGGGCGAGGGCAGCACCTCGGTGCGTTTCAGGAAGGCGGCTGCCACGTCGCGCCTGTCGGCGGGCAGCAGGTGCTTGCGCTCCAACTCGTGGCCGACGTCGCGAATCTCATCGTCACTGAGACGCCGAGACAACAGGGCGAGCAGCGGCACGACGTCGGCCTCGGGGATTCCGGTCGGATAGCCTTGCTTGAGCCAGGCGATGATGCGATCGAGGGCCGGGAACAAGGCGCCTCCTTCGGCTAGTGGGGGTCCGGCAGCTCGTGCACCGGCGTCAGTGGCCAGCCGCCCTCGGCGAGGCGTCCGGCCACCCGCCGCACGTCCGCCTCCGCCGGCGTCTGCCGCGCGAGTTTCCTGATCGCCGCCCGGATCTCCTCGTCGGTGATCGAACCGTCGATGCCGGCCGGGCCATCGCGAAGCTCGCGGGCGAGCTTCTCGACCTCGAAGTCGGTCAACGAGCGGTGCAGGACGCCGAGCAGCACGACATAGTCTTCTTGCGGGACGCCTTCAGGATACCCCGCCCGTAGCCAACGCAGGATTCGCTGCAGAACGCCAGGCGCGGGCTCGGTCATGTCAGTGGCCCCCACGCTTCACGAACGTCGGGAAGATGTGCTCGAACGAGACGGCGTAGCCGAAGCCCGACGAGATGATGATCGCCAGCCCCAGCCCGATGACCGCCAGCACGACGGCGAACGCAATCGCGGCGCCGACCTTGCCGATCGGGTGCCCGGCCTCGTGGTCGACCTCCGCGTCGCCACCGGCCCCGTAGGCCAGCGAACGGACGCCGAGGGCGAAGATCGCCGGTAGCCCGGCTCCGATCAGCACGCCGATCAGCAGCACCTGGCCGATCGCAGAGAAGAACAGCTCCCACATGTCAGGCCTCCTGCCGTTCGAGCGTCGAGGTCGCACCGGGGGCGTGCGACTCGGCGGGGTCGTTTCCGTGCCAGTCCTCGTTCACATTGTCGGCATGGACCGGTTTGCTCCTGGAGCGTCGCACGAAGAAGAGGGCGAGCGCGCACAAGACGGCGAACACCGTCACGACGCCGGCGTACCCACCGATGGCGTTGCCGACCAGGTACATGACCGCGCCCACGACACCCGCGGCGGGCAACGTGATGAGCCACGCGGCGAGCATGCGGGCCGCCACGCCCCAGCGCACCTCGGCGCCCTTCTTGCCCAACCCGGTGCCCAGGATCGAACCGGTCGCGACGTGCGTCGTCGACAACGCGAAGCCCAGATGGCTGGAACTCAGGATGACCGCGGCGCTGGACGCCTCGGCCGCCATCCCCTGAGCCGGCTCGATCTCCACGAGCCCCTTGCCGAGGGTGCGGATGATCCGCCAGCCGCCCGTGTAGGTGCCGAGCGCGATCGCGGCGGCGCAGACGATCTTGACCTCCCACGGCACGGCGTGGGTGTCCTGCCACGCCCCGTAGGCGATCAAGGCCAGGGTGATGACGCCCATCGTCTTCTGGGCGTCGTTCGTGCCGTGCGCCAGCGAGACCAGCGACGCGGTGCCGATCTGGCCCCAGCGGAAGCCGCCCTGGCGGTAGCGCTCGGCGACGTTCACCGTGATGCGGTACACCAGCCAGGTGCCGATCATCGAGACGATGCCGGCCACGAACGGCGACGCCACCGCGGGAAGCACGACCTTGCCGAGCACGCCGTCGAGCTTCGTGCCGTCGCCCATCCAGTTCACCCCGGTGAAGCCCAGGCCCGCGATCGACGACCCGATCAGACCGCCGAACAACGCGTGCGACGAGCTGGACGGCAAGCCGAGCAGCCACGTCAGCAGGTTCCACGTGACTCCCCCGATGAGGCCACAAAAGACGATCATCAGCAGGACGTGGCCGTTGTCAGCCAGGAACTCAGCCTTCGGAGCGCCGCTCTTGTCCTGGATGTTGACCACGGCGTTGGTCACGGTCAGTGCGACCTCGACGGACAGGAAGGCGCCGATGAGGTTCAGGATCGCCGAGAGCGCGACGGCGGTCTTGGGCTTGAGAGCCCCGGTAGCGATGGACGTCGCCATAGCGTTCGCGGTGTCGTGAAAGCCGTTCGTGAAGTCGAACGAGACAGCCGTGATGATCACGAGGACGAGCAACAATAACTCAACGGTCACGGGCAGCATTGTCTCGCCTGAGCGGGTGCCCGGAAAGCGTCGTCCAGGCAAACGTTGGATGAACTGCCAAGTCAAGGGCACGGACCTGCAACAAGAGGTTTGTAGTTACCATCGTAACCGCCCCACTTCGGCGCGTCAGGCGTCCCAGACCACCCCTGATTGTTAGCCTGATTCGTGTGGTTGCCAGCATGAACCAAGCCCATCGCCTATTCGACGAGGCGGTCGCCGCGGTCATGCGCACGCCCTGGC
>CALMAD010000043.1 GCA_937859105.1 uncultured Propionibacteriaceae bacterium | reverse complement strand
CGGTTGATGCTGTAATTCGTCAGCTGCTGGATGGCATCGAGCGTTTCGCCGCGGGCCCGGTCGAACTCGACGGGCAGGATCTCCACGACCAGTTGGACGCCGTCGTCTGTGTACAGCGCCATTCCGGCGTCGAGGACGCCGGCATGGGCAGGATTGACCGCGACCGAGCCGAAGGGGCCGAAGCCGGTCAGGACGACCTTGGTCATCGGTGGGCTGTCAGCGCCGGACGACGTCCAGCACCTCGCGCGCCATCTGCAACTCCTCGTTCGTCGGGATGACGAGCACCGTCACCTTCGAGTCGGGAGTGGAGATGACCCGCGGCTCCTTGGAGCGCACATCGTTGGCCTCGTCGTCGATCTCGACCCCGAGCACCTTGAGGCGGTTGCAGACGTCGCGCCGCACCAGCGAGGCGTTCTCGCCGACGCCCGCGGTGAAGGAGATCACGTCCGCGCCGCCCAGCAGCGTGAAGTAGGCGCCGATGTAGAACACGAGCCGGTGGATGTAGACGCTCCAGGCGACCCCTGCGCGCTCGTCGCCTGCCTCCATCTTCGCCTCGACGTCGCGCATGTCGCTGAACCCGGCCAGGCCGAGCATGCCCGACTTCTTGTTCAGCAGCGTGTCGATGTCGTCGATCGACATGCCGGCCTCGCGGGCGAGGTAGAACACGAGCCCCGGATCGATGTCGCCGGTGCGGGTGCCCATCACGAGCCCCTCCAGCGGCGTCATGCCCATGGACGTGTCGATCGCCTTGCCGGCGCGAATGCCCGAGATGGACGCCCCGTTGCCGAGGTGGGCGACGATCTGGTTGACCTCGGAGTACGGCTTCCCGAGGAAATTCGCCGCCGTCTCCGACACGTAGTGGTGCGAGGTTCCGTGGAACCCGTACCGACGGATCTTGTACTTCTTCGCCACGTCCACCGGCAGGGCGTAGGTGTACGACTCGGGCGGCAGCGACGAGAAGAACGCCGTGTCGAAGACCGCCACGTGCGGCACGTCGGGCAGCGCCTCGCGCGCCGCCTTGATGCCCGCGACGCCCGGCGGGTTGTGCAGCGGGGCGAGCGGCGAGAGCTCGACCAGCGTGTCGACGACCGAGTCGTCGATGAGCGTCGTCGAGGTCAACTGGTCGCCACCGTGCACGGCGCGGTGGCCCACGGCGGTGACGGCCGAGAGGTCGGGCCCGAACTCGTCGAACATGGCGACCATCTCGCGCAGCGACACGGTGTGGTCCGGCAGCGGGAGCGTCTTCTCGTGCTCGGTGCCGTCGACCTCGTGCTCGATGTGCCCGTCGTCGCTGCCGATGCGCTCGATGAGGCCCTTGGCCATCACCTGCTCGCTCTCGGCGTCGATGACCTGGTACTTGATGGACGACGACCCGCAGTTCAGCAGCAGGATCGGTGTGCTCATGCGTCGTTTCTCCTTGTCGGACTACTGCTGAGCCTGGATGGCGGTGATGGCGATGGTGTTGACGATATCGTCGACCAGCGCCCCGCGGGACAGGTCGTTCACCGGCTTGTTGAGGCCCTGCAGCACCGGGCCGACCGCGAGCGCCCCGGCGGAACGCTGGACGGCCTTGTAGGTGTTGTTGCCCGTGTTGAGGTCGGGGAAGATGAACACGGTCGCCTGACCGGCCACCTCCGAGCCCGGCATCTTCTTGTTGCCCACCGTCGGGTCGACGGCCGCGTCGAACTGGATCGGACCCTCGACCTTCAGTTCCGGCGCCCGCTCCTTGACGATCTCGGTGGCGGCCCGCACCTTGTCGACATCGGCACCCTTGCCCGACTCGCCTGTGGAGTACGACAGCATCGCCACGCGCGGCTCGATGCCGAACGCGGCGGCCGTCTCTGCCGAGCTGATCGCGATGTCGGCGAGCTGCTCTTCGTTCGGGTCGGGGTTCACGGCGCAGTCGCCGTAGACGTCGACCCGGTTCTCCATGCACATCAGGAACGACGACGAGACGACCTTCACGCCCGGCTTCGTCTTGATGAACTCCAGCGAGGGACGGATCGTGTTCGCCGTCGTGTTCACCGCGCCCGACACCATGCCGTCGGCCATGCCGAAGTGCACCATCATCGTCCCGAAGTAGCTCGGGTCGGTCATGCGCTGCTTCGCCTGCTCGATCGTGACGCCCTTCTTGGAGCGCAGCTTGGCGTATTCCGCCGAGAACTTCTCGACGAGCTCCGGATCGGTCATGTCGATGATCTCGGCGCCCTCCAGCGAGAAGCCGAGTTGCGTCGCGCGCCCCTTGACCTCGGTGGGGTTGCCCAGCAGCGTGATCTCCGCCGTGCCGCGGCGCAGCACGATGGACGCCGCCTCGAGGATGCGGTCGTCGCCGCTCTCGGGCAGGACGATCCGCCGCTTGTTGCTGCGGGCCATCTCGTTCAGCTGGTACTCGAACATCAGCGGCGTGCGGATCTTGGACGGGGCCACGTCGATCGCGTCGAGGATGCGCCGGGCGTCCACGTGCTCGCTGAACACGCGGCGTCCGATCTCCACCTTGCGCGGCGAGCTCGTCATCGTGCCCTCGAGATGGAACAGCTTCTGCGCGGTCGTGTAGGTGCCGAGGTCGGTGGACGCGATCGGCAGCTTGTGCGGCACGGTCTCGATCAGCTGCCGGATGACCGGCGGGACCTCGTACCCGCCGACGAGCAGCAGCCCCGCGAGCTGCGGGAACGAGCCCGAGACGTGGGCCAGCAGGATGCCGGGGATCATCTCGAAGCGGTCGCCGGGCAGCAGCACCATCGCGTCGGCGAACAGGCGCGGCAGCACGTTCGGCAGCGTCATGCCCGCGACGAGGACGCCCTGGCTCTCCAGATCGAGCCGGTCGTGAGGACCGGCGAGGAGCTTCGCCTGGGCCGCCTCGAGCTGCGCCCCGATGGTCGGGGCGGCGAGGAGCGGATGGGCCGGCATGGCGAACGTGATGATGTCGGGGATCGTCGACAGGGCCCACTCGAACGCCTTGATCGAGTCGGGGTCGTCGGCGACCCGGGTGACGATCACGGCGACGACCTTGTTGTGGGCGCGGATGAACTCGGCGATCGCGCCCTCGGCGATCGCGCGCACCTCCTCCGGTGCCCGGCCGCGAGCCGAGACCGCGAGCACGACCGACGCGCCGAGGTTGGCCGCGACCTTCGCGTTGAAGGCCAGCTCGGTGTTGCTCGCCACGTCGGTGTAGTCGGAGCCGAGGACGACGACCGCCTCGAAGCGCTCGGCCATCGCGCCGAACTTGGTCACGATGGTCGCCATCGCCTCGTCGGGATCGGACCGGATCTCGGAGTAGGTCACGCCGACCGCTTCGTCGTACGCGAGCTGGACGCCCGGCTGAGCGACCAGGTTCTCCAGGATCTCGTCGTGCTTGTTGGTGTTCTTGACGATCGGCCTGAAGACGCCGACGCTGCCGACCTCGCGGGTCAGGGCGTCGATCAGCCCCAGTGCTACGACCGACTTGCCAGTTTGCCCCTCAGGGGCAGCTACGAAAATGCTCCGGGTCACGAAGGTCAGGCTACCGGTGAATCGAGCCTTTCGAGCAGCCACTGGCGATCCCGCAGGTGGGCCGCGGCATC
>CALMAD010000042.1 GCA_937859105.1 uncultured Propionibacteriaceae bacterium | reverse complement strand
CCCGCGACGGTCACGCCGTCGCCGGACGCCGACCCCCCGGATGATCCCGTGCCCGAGCCCTGCACCGTCACCCCGAGCATCGCCCGCGGGCCGACGCGGGTTGTGCCGGCGTCCTGCCCACCCCGGATCGTGTTCACCACGGTCAGCGCGTCGTCGATGCCGATCGCGAACGCGGTGGTGGACGCCGTCCGCCGGTACCCGCCCGACGTGCCGCCGGCGGTCGTCATGCCGACGACCTCGCCCTGGGCGTCGAACATCGGGCCGCCCGAATCGCCCGGCTGCGCCGCGGCGTCCGTCGCGATGACGCCGCTCAGCGACTCGCTCCCGGAGGCGTTGTCGCTGCCCACGGTCACGTTCGTCTTGGGGTCCGTGACGGTTCCGGACGCCGCGGTCAGGTACCCCTGACCGCCCGCGTTGCCCACGGCGGTGACCGACTCACCGGTCGTGACGCCGTCGGCGTCCGGTCGGACGGTCGTCAGCCCCGGCGCGTTCGCGAGCTGAAGTAGCGCCACGTCGCGGGAGGCGTCGTGCCCAACGACCGTCGCGGAGTACGTCGCGCCCGTGCTCGCCAGCGTCACGTCGATTGAGGTCGACCCCTCGACGACGTGGTAGTTGGTGAGCACCTGCCCGGTGGCCGTGAGCACCATGCCGGTGCCGGCGGCCGAGCCGGACTGCGTCCGGGTGTCGATGAGCACCACGCCCGCGCTCTGCGCTGCGGACGCCCGCGTCCCGCTGGTCCTCGTCCCCGACGACCCTCCGGACGCCGCGCCCGAACCGGACGAACCGGACGATCCAGACGACCCGGACGACCCGCCCCACGCGGGAACCGTGATGGGAGCCTGGGGGACGGCACCCTGCGTCGCCGGCGCGAAGTAGGCGGAGATCTGTGTGGTGAGCACGGCGCCCGCGAGGGCGCTGCCGAGCATGATGAGCCCCATGCCGCGACGGCTCGTCCGCGGCCGGGGGGAGGCCGCGGGCGAATCCGCCGTTCCAGGGGCGGGGGCGTCCACGGGGTGCGGCGTCCAGGGGGCGTGGGAGGTGGCCGGCGGCTCGGGGTCGGGGGCCTGCTGGGGGTCGAGCTGCTCGGCCATGTCGTCCTTCCCGGATGCCGCACCCGCGGCGTCCTCGGGTGATAGTCAAGGCCGCCACCTTGGGGACTCGATGTGTCCAACCTGTGCCGATGCTGTGAAACTCCCGCGGCCGCGCGCGGTTCGGGCGGCTACGATGCGATCCCAGCGCCGGGGCTACAGTGGCTCCGATCTGCCCCGTCATTCGAAGGTTGGAAGTGGCTACCACCAAGAAACTCGTCATCGTCGAGTCGCCCACGAAGGCGCGCACGCTCACCGGCGTGCTCGGCTCCGACTACGTGGTGGAGAGTTCGCGCGGCCACGTCCGCGACCTGCCGACCGGCGCGGCGGAGGTTCCGGCGAAGTACAAGGGCGAGAAATGGGCGCGTACCGGCGTCAACGTCGAGAAGAACTTCGAGCCCCTCTACGTGGTGCAGGCCGACAAGAAGGCGACCATCCGCGACCTGAAGTCGAAGATGGCGGGCGTCGACGAACTCATCCTGGCAACGGATGAAGACCGCGAGGGCGAGGCCATCGCGTGGCATCTGATCCAGGAGCTGAAGCCCAAGATCCCGTACAAGCGCATGGTCTTCCACGAGATCACGCCGCAGGCGATCCGCGACGCAGCCGGCACGCTGCGCGACCTCGACATCGACCTGGTCGACGCGCAGGAGACCCGGCGCATCCTCGACCGCCTCTACGGCTACGAGGTCAGCCCGGTGCTGTGGAAGAAGGTCATGCCGCGGCTGTCGGCGGGCCGCGTCCAGTCGGTCGCCACGCGGCTCGTGGTCGATCGCGAGCGCGAGCGGATGGCGTTCCGCATCGCGACGTACGCCGACGTGGACGCCGTGGTCGACGCCGGCGAGGGCGCCGACCCGCGCACGTTCCCGGCGCGGCTCTCGACGGCGGGCGGGCTGCGCATCGCGTCCGGCCGCGACTTCGACGCGAGCGGGCAGCTCACCGGCAAGTCCCTGCTGCATCTGGCCCTCGAGGGGGCCGAGTCGCTGGCGGCCGGCCTGCGCGACGCGTCCCTCGAGGTCGCGAGCGTGGACGCGAAGCCGTACACGCGGCGTCCGTACGCGCCCTTCCGGACGACGACCCTTCAGCAGGACGCCGGCCGCAAGCTGGGCTTCACGTCGCAGCGCACGATGTCGGTCGCGCAGGAGTTGTACGAGCGCGGTTTCATCACCTATATGCGTACCGACTCGGTCACGCTGTCGGGGCAGGCCATCTCGGCGGCCCGCGCCCAGGTCACCGAGCGGTTCGGCGCCCAGTACGTGCCCGACAAGCCGCGCGTGTACACCTCGAAGGTGAAGAGCGCGCAGGAGGCGCACGAGGCGATCCGGCCCGCCGGCGACCACTTCCGGACGCCGCAGGAGACCGGCCTCACCGGCGACCACCTGCGCCTGTACGACCTGATCTGGCGTCGCACGCTGGCGTCCCAGATGAAGGACGCCGAGGGCAGCACGCTCACGGTGCGGATGGCCGCGGCGCTGGGAGCGCCGGTCGAGGTGACCGACGCGACGTCCGGCGAGGTGCACGCGATCGAGCGGGCCGAGCTGACGGCGTCCGGGCGGACGATCACGTTCCCCGGCTTCCTCAAGGCCTACGTGACCGGCATCGACGAGGGCGGCTCCGCGGACGACGCGCAGTCGCCGCTCCCGCCGCTGGAGGTCGGGCAAGCGCTGACGGCGTCCGAGGTGACGGCCGCGACGCACGAGACGCGCCCGCCGGCCCGCTACACCGAGCCGTCCCTCGTCGCGAAGCTCGAGGAACTCGACATCGGCCGCCCGTCGACGTACGCGGCGATCATCCGGACGATCACGAGCCGCGACTACGTCTTCAAGAAGGGCTCGGCGCTCGTGCCGACGTGGCTCGCGTTCGCGGTGACGCGCCTGCTGGAGCTTCACTTCCCGCGGCTGGTCGACTACGGCTTCACCGCCGAGATGGAGGCCGACCTCGACGAGATCGCGGGCGGCAATGCCGACCGCGTCGCCGTGCTCACCGAGTTCTACTTCGGCAAGGGCGACGCGCGCGGGCTGCAGCAGCTCGTCACCGAGCTCGGCGAGATCGACGCGCGCGAGCTGTCGACCTTCTACCCGGTGCACGGCGAGGAGTCAGGCATCGCGGTGCGGGTCGGCCGGTACGGCACCTACATCGAGGACGCCGACGGCAACCGTGCGAACGTCGACGACGACCTGCCGCCCGACGAGCTGACCGTCGAGCTGGCGCGCGAGTTGCTCGCGAACCCCCGCGGCGCGGAACGCGAACTCGGCACCGACCCCGACACGGGGCATGCCGTCGTCGCCAAGGACGGCCGCTACGGCCCCTACGTCACCGAGGTCCTCCCGGAGGGCTCGCCGAAGTCGGCGAAGCCGCGCACCGGCTCGCTGTTGAAGTCGATGTCGCTGGAGACCGTGACGCTCGACGACGCCCTGCGCCTGCTGAGCCTGCCCCGCGTGGTGGGCCAGGATGCCGACGGCGTCGAGATCACCGCCCAGAACGGCCGCTACGGGCCGTACCTGAAGAAGGGCACCGACTCGCGCTCGTTGGCGACCGAGGAGCAGATCTTCTCGATCACGCTCGAGCAGGCCGAGGCGATCTACGCGCAGCCCAAGCAGCGCGGACGCCGCGCCGCCGCCGGCCCGTTGAAGGAGCTGGGCGACGACCCCGAGACCGGCAAGCCGGTCGTCGTGAAGGACGGCCGCTTCGGCCCGTACGTCAGCGACGGCGAGGTCAACGCGACCCTGCGCCGAGATGACTCGGTGGAGGAGATCACGATCAGCCGGGCATCCGAGCTGCTGGCCGAGAAGCGGGCCAAGGGCCCGGTGAAGAAGCGGACGCCCACGCGGCGGTCGCCCTCGGCGAAGAAGGCTCCCGCGAAGAAGGCACCGGCCAAGAAGACGGCCGCGAAGGACGCAACGACGTAGCGCGGAGCGTCCCGGGAACCGCAGACGTCGGTATCGCTGCCCTGTGCCAGCCCGAGCGACCCACTCATGGTCGTCGGGTCGTGGGGATTCTCACGGCCGGTTTGGTCGCCTAGGGTGTTAAACGGCTTCCCGCTAGGGCGGGAGCCGTGGACCTGGGGGTACAACGTGAAGGAGACGCTGGCTGCCGTCGTGGTGGTCGGGTGCGTCATCGCCGCGGTGGCGCACGATCCGGGCACGTCGGGGTCGTCCGTGCGGACGACGACGGCGTCCTCGTGCGCGCAAACGCTCGTTGAGTACGGGGAACGCTCGTCGTGTGCCCGCGAGGCGCAGTCGCTGCTGCGGCTCCGTGGGCACTACAACGGCGCGGTGGATGGGGCGTTCGGCCGCGACAGCCGCGCCGCCACGGTCGCGTTCCAGAAGGCGCGGGGGCTGCGGGCCGACGGGGTGGTCGGGCCGTCCACGTGGGCCGAGCTGAAGCGCTGACGGTCAAGCCGCGCTTCAGGGTTCGGCCCCGCCGCGTCGGGCAAGATGGGGCGCGGAGGTGTCATGAGCGGTGTGTTCGTGGTGTTCGAGGGCGGGGACGGCGTCGGCAAGTCGACGCAGGCGGCCCTGCTCACCGAGTGGTTGGAGACGCACGGGCGGGAGGTCGTCCGGACGTTCGAGCCGGGCGACACGGCGGTGGGCCGCGACATCCGGCGCATCCTGCTCGACCCGGCCACCGGCGAGCTGTCGCCGCGCGCCGAGGCGCTGCTGTACTGCGCCGACAAGGCCCATCACGTCGACCACCTCGTGCTGCCCGCGCTGGAGCGCGGGGCGGTGGTCGTCTCCGACCGGTACGTCGACTCGACGCTCGCCTACCAGGGGGCCGGACGCGCGCTCGACGGCGACGACCTGGAGCGCCTGTGCCGCTGGGCGACCAGCGGGCTCGTGCCCGACCTGACCGTGCTGCTCGACCTCGATCCGGCGTCCGGCGTGGGGGCGATCGAGGCGAAGGACCGGCTGGAGGCCGCCGGCGACGACTTCCACGGACGCGTGCGCCAGGGCTTCCTGGACCTCGCCGTCCGCGACCCCGACCGGTACCTGGTGCTCCCCGCGCGCCGGCCGGTCGCCGAGCTGGCCGCGGCCGTCCGCGAGCGGGTGGCCCCGTTGTTGTCGGACGCCGCTGGCAGGATGACGACGTGAGTGGCGTGAGTGAGGGGACGACGTGCTCGGGGGCGACGCGGTGACCGCGGCCGAGCAGGGCGCCGACGAGGGCGTCTGGGCCGACCTGGTCGGCCAGCGGAAGGTGGTGGCCACGCTGCGTCAGGCGGTCGCGGGCGGCCGTCACGCGATGACGCACGCCTGGCTGATCACCGGTCCGCCCGGGTCGGGCCGGTCGAACGCGGGGCGGGCTTTCGCGGCGGCGCTGCAGTGCCGCGAGGGCGGCTGCGGGCGGTGCCAGGCATGCCGGACGGCGTTGTCGGGGGCCCATCCCGACGTGACGCTGGTCCGCACCGAGCAGCTCTCGATCGGCGTCGACGAGGTGCGCGACCTGGTGCGTCGCGCGGCGATGAGCCCGACGCTGGGCCGCTACCAGGTCATCGTGGTGGAGGATGCGGATCGCATCACCGAGCGCGGCGCCGACGCGCTGCTGAAGAGCCTGGAGGAGCCGGCGCCCAAGACCGTCTGGGTGCTGTGCGCCCCGACGCCCGACGACGCCATCGTGACGATCCGGTCGCGCACGCGCCTGGCCGAGCTGGCCACGCCGAGTAACGCGGCGATCGCCGAGCTGCTGCAGCGCCGCGACCAGGTGCCCGAGGCGATCGCCCAGTACGCGGCCCGTATCGCGCAGGGCCACATCGGCCGGGCTCGGGCACTGGCGCGCAGCGAGGCGGCGCGCACCCGGCGCGAGCAGGTCCTGCGGCTGCCCGGGGCGCTCACGACGCTCGGGGCGTGCCTGACCGCGGCGTCCAACGTGGTGGAGGCGGCGTCTGAGGAGGCGTCCCAGGCGACGACCGAACTCGACAGCCGCGAGAAGGCCGAGCTCAGCGAGGCGCTCGGGGCCGGCACCCGCGGCGTCCGGCCGCGCAGCCTGAACGCGGCCCTGCGCGATCTCGAAGAGCAGCAGAAGGCGCGCGCCAAGCGGTTCCAGCGCGACGCGCTCGACCGGGTGCTGACCGAGCTGACCAGCTACTACCGCGACGTGCTGACCGTGCAGACGCGGGCGAACGCGCCGCTGATCAACGCCGAGCACGCGGCCGACGTGGAGCAGATGGCGCGCCGCACGACCCCCGAGTCGACCGTCTCGCGGCTCGACGCGATCCTCGACTGCCGCACGGCGCTGGAGACGAACGTCGCGCCGCTGCTCGCGATGGAGTCCCTGATGATCAGCCTGCGTGCATGAGTGTCGCTGAGACGCCTGGTGGGCGTCCTGGGGGACGATGAAGGGGATTGTTTGCGAAAGGACGCGTTGGCATGGCCTGGAACCCCCTGAAGAGCGACAACGACAGCGAGAAGGACCCCACGCAGCCGGACGCCTCGGCGGCGGCTCCGCAGCAGGAGGCGCGCATTCTGGACGCGACGGGCGTCGATCCCGAGGCCGGGCAGCGGCCGGAGGCGTCCGAGGTGGACGACGGCGAGCAGGGTGACGTCACCGAGACCGCCCAACCCAGCGAGGCCGACGCGACGCCGGTCGACGAGCGCAGCCACGAGTCGGGCGACGAGGAGTTCTCGGCCGCCGAGTCGGCCGAGGCCGACCGGGCGGACGCCGAGGTCGCCCGTCCCGAGGGCGAGGGCGACGGCGAGCGGCAGACCCGCGGGTCGACGGCGGCTCCGGTCATCGGGGCCGCGGGCGGGGCCGTCGCGGCCGGGGCGGCCACCACCGAGCCGGAGGCCGGGCCGCCGCTGTACCGCGACGTCAGGGCGCCGCGGCAGCCGATCCCCGACACGACCGACGTCCAGCCGGTGGGCGACGATGTCGACCCGGTGCGCGTCGAGCAGGACCGGCTGGACGCCGAGCGGCGCGCCCGCCGCGAGGCCCGCGCCGCCGCGCTCGCGCCGATGGCCGACGAGAGGGCGACGAAGATCGTCCCCGCGAAGCCGCAGAAGAAGACGACCGACAAGTTCTGGGCGTCGCTCGGGCTGTTCCTGCTGCGCGTGGTTGTGGCGGGCACCATGGGCGTCCACGGCATCCAAAAGTTGCTGAACATTCCGGCGACCACCGATTTCTTCGCCAACACGATCCTGCCGTACCCGCGCTACGTCGCCATCGGCGTCGGGGCGTTGGAGGTCGCGGTCGCGGTCGCCCTGCTGTTCGGCATGCTGACGCGCCTGGCGGGCCTGGGCCTGACGCTGCTGATGGCGGGCGCGCTCGGGCTGGTCGTGTGGGGCAACTGGAGCATCATCCAGCCCGGCACGCAGGGCTTCGTCGGCGAGCACGAGCTGCTGCTGGCCACGGTCGGCCTGCTGTTCCTGATCCTGGGCGCGGGCGCGTGGAGCGTCGACGGCAGCTTCCGCCGCCGGCGGGACGCCGTCCGGGCCGAGCGGGAGGCGATGGTCGGCTGACCCAGGGCCCCGCGCGCGGCCTAGGCTGGCGCGCATGACGAGGCTTGCTCGACGGCGTCCGCTCCTCGCGGGCGCCGTCATCGCGTTGGCGGCCGGCATCCTCGCGGGCTGCGGGACGTCCGCCCCGGGGACGCCGCAGCCGAGCGCGCCCTCCACGCCGGGCCTGTCGGCCGGGTCGTCGGGGTCTGCGGCGTCGGCGTCCGCGGCGCCGGCGGAGACGTCCCTCGCGCCGGTGCCGGCCACCGACGCGCGGCTGGCGCGGTTCTACGGGCAGACGCCCGCGTGGTCGGCGTGCGGCGACGGTGGCGAGCTCGACTGCGCGAGCGTCCGGGTGCCGCTGGACTACGCGCGTCCCGACGGCCCGACGCTCGACCTGGCCGTCGCGCGGAAGCGCGCGACG
>CALMAD010000041.1 GCA_937859105.1 uncultured Propionibacteriaceae bacterium | reverse complement strand
CGTCCGTCGTCGTCGGCGGCCGCCGCCACCTGGACGCCCTCGGCGTCCCCGAGGAGCGCCGCGTCGTCCTCGGGCCGATCCAGCCGGCCGTCGACCGGCTGGCCGCGCTGGCCGAGGGTGAGGACGCCGTCTGCGTCGCGTCCGGGGATCCGCTGTTCTACGGAGTCGTCCGGCGGATGCGCGCGGCGGGCCTGCACCCCCGCGTCGTCACCGCGCCCACCTCGCTGCAGGCCGCGTTCGCGGCGGTCGGCGTCCCCTGGGACGACGCGCTGCTCGTCTCCGCGCACGGCAACGACCCCACCCCGGCGGTCGCGGCGTGCCGCGAGCACGGCAAGGTCGGCGTCCTGACGGACCCGAAGATCGGGGTCGCCGAGCTGGCGTCCGCGCTGGCCGGGCTGGGCCGGACGTTCGTCGTCGCCGAGCGGCTCGGCGAGGCCGACGAGCGCGTCCGCGTGCTCACCGAGGACGAGGCCCGCGTCGCCCAGGCCGAGCAGCCCCACGTCGTGCTGGTGCTGGCGCACCACCCCGATGCGCCCGAGTCGGCGGGCGAGCAGGCCCCCATCGCCGGGACAGCCGGCTGGCTGGCCCCGGCCGTCCGCGACGTCGACGAGGGCGTCATCGGGCAGGTCACGAACTCCCCCGCCAGCCGCGCCCACGCCGACGCCATCGACGCGCTCGTCGGGCCCACCCGGCGCTACGACGGGCCGGCGTCCGAGGGGCTGCCGCGCGCGTGGGCCGAGTGCGACCTCATCGTGAGCCACCTGGCCCTCGGCGCGACGACGCGCCTGATCGCGCCGCTGCTCGCGTCGAAGAAGACCGACCCCGGGGTGGTCGTGGTCGACGAGGGCGGCCGGTTCTGCGTGCCGCTCGTCGGCGGGCACGGCGGCGGGGCGAACGCGCTGGCGTCCCGGCTGGCCGAGGGGCTGGGCGCGACGGCCGTCCTGACGACCGCGACCGACTCGCTCGGCGTCCAGGCGCTCGACACGCTCGGCTGGCCGTACGCGGGCGACGTCGCCGGGGTCACCCGCGCGCTCCTGGACGGCGAGCCGGTCGCCCTCGTCCGCGAGCGGCCGTGGCCGATGCCGCCGCTGCCGACGAACGTGGCCGAGCCCGGCGTCCCGAGGCTGGAGCGCCGGGGCACGCACGTGCGCGAGCTGCCGTCCGGGGAGCCGGTCGTCCGCATCGTCGTCTCGGACGCCGCCGCCGTCGAGCCCTCCGGCCTGCCGACCGTCGTGCTGCGGCCCCCGTCGCTGGTGGCCGGCATGGGCTGCAACCGCGGGACGTCCGCCGACGACTGCGAGGCCCTGCTCGACGCCACCCTCGCCGAAGCGGGGCTCGCGAAGGAGTCCCTCGCCGCGCTGACCAGCGTCGACGCCAAGGCCGACGAGCCAGGCCTCGTCGAGCTGGCCGGACGCCTCGGCGTCCCCCTGCTCACGTACCCGGCCGAGCAGTTGGCCGAGCAGAGCGTGCCCAACCCGAGCGCCGCGCCCGCCGCGGCCGTCGGGACGCCGAGCGTCGCGGAGGCGTCCGTGCTGGCCCGCGGGGCCGAGCTGGTCGTCGAGAAGCGCAAGACGCCCGACGCCACCTGCGCGATCGGACGCCTCGCCCCCCTGGGCCGGGTCGCGGTCGTCGGCCTCGGGCCGGGCAGCGACGACCTGCTGACGCCGCGCGCGAAGGCGGTGCTGCAGGCGTCCTCGTTCGTGCTGGGGCACCGGCCGTACGTGGAGCAGATCCGGCACCTGCTGCGCCCCGGCACCGAGATCCTGGCGTCCGGCATGGGCGCCGAGGACGAACGCACCGCCCTCGCGATCGCCGAGGCCCGCAAGGGCCGGACGGTCGCGCTCGTCTGCTCGGGCGACCCCGCGATCTACGCGATGGCCAGCCCGACGCTGGAGCGCGGCACCGAGGGGCTCGACGTCGAGATCGTGCCAGGCGTGACGGCCGAGCTGGCGGCGTCCGCGATCCTGGGCGCGCCGCTGGGGCACGACCACGCGACGATCAGCCTGTCCGACCTGCACACCGACTGGGCGACGATCGAGAAGCGGCTCGTCGCCGCGTCCGAGGGGGACTTCGTGGTGACGTTCTACAACCCGCGCAGCCGTAAGCGGGTCATGCACCTGCCGCGCGCGCTCGAGATCATGGCCGAGCACCGGCCGCCGACGACGCCGGTGTGCGTGGTGCGGGACGCGGAGCGTCCCGAGCAGTCGGTGACGGTGACGACGCTCGCCGAGTTCGACCCGGAGATCGTGGACATGCACTCGCTCGTGGTCGTCGGCTCGTCGACGACGCGCCCGGTGGCCACCGGCGTGGGCGGCGTCGCCATCGTGACCCCGCGCGACTACCAGTGGATGGGCAAGCAGTGAGCGCGCCGCTGGTCATCGCCGGCCACGGGACGCGCGTCGACCCCGGCGCCGAGGAGTGCTTCCGGTTCGTCGAGCGCGTGCGCGGGCTGCTGCCCGGCGTCGACGTGTCGGTCGGGTTCGTCGAGCTGACCCCGCCGACCATCGACGCGGCGCTCGCCGACGCGCTGGCCCGCGCCGACGAGCCGCACGCCGTCGTGGCGCCGCTGATGCTGGGCACCGGCGGGCACGTGCAGTCGGACATCCCGGCGGCCATCGAGGCCGGACGCCGCACCCGCCCGGGCGCCACGGTCGCCTACGCGCGGCACCTGGGCGCGGACCCGCGGCTGCGCCGGGCGCTGCTGCTGCGGGCGCGGGAGGCGCTGGGCGACTGGGCGGCGTCCGAGGCGACGGTGGTCGTGCTGGGGCGCGGGACGTCCCTGCCCGACACGAACGCCGACCACGCCCGGCTGACCCGGCTCGTCGTCGAGGAGGGCGGGTTCGAGCGGGCGATCGCCGGCTTCATCCAGGTGACGCGGCCCAGCCTGCCGGACGCCTTGTCGGAGGCCTACGGGGCGGGCACCCGGCGCATCGTGGTGCTGCCGAACTATCTCTTCCCGGGCATGCTGCAGCAGTGGACCGCGCAGGAGGTCTCCGCGTGGCTCGGCGAGCACCCGGAC
>CALMAD010000040.1 GCA_937859105.1 uncultured Propionibacteriaceae bacterium | reverse complement strand
TTCGCAGGCGATGCCGACGCTGCCGGACGTCGTCAAGGCGACCGGCGTCACGGTTCCGCTGCCGGACGAGCTGGGCACGATCGAGCTCGGCCCGATCCCCCGATTCGCGTCGCTGGAGATCGCCGCCGACCCCACCCAAACCCCCACTCTGATCGCCGCGGTCGTCGCGATGGCCGGGTTGGCCCTGTCCCTGTTCGTGCCCCGCCGCCGCCTTTGGGTCCGCGCAACCACCGGCCGGGACGGCGGCACGGTGCTTGAGGTCGCCGGGCTCGCCCGCGGCGACGACCCCCGCCTGCAACCCACCGTCGACACCCTCGCCACCCGCCTCACCCCTTCCCCCGCACCCCTTCGAGGAGGCTCTGATGACCCCGTTCCTTGACGCCCTGTCCCTGCTGCTGGTGTACTCGGCGATCGCGATCTACGCCGCCGCATTCGTCGCCTACACCCTTCACCTCGCCCGCCGCGCCAGCACCCCTGCCGTCCCGGTCACCGTCCGGGTGCCGGTCACCGCCGGCGCCACCAGCACCACCGACCCGGACCTGGCAGGCACACCCACCGCCCCCGCCCCCGACACCGCACCCGGTGCCGCCGCTGCCCCGGGGGGCGGACGGGGGGCGGGGAAGGCGGCGCGGATCGGGTTCGTGTTGACCGTGCTGGGCTGGGTGTTCCATCTTGCCGGGGTGGTGCTGCGCGGGGTCGCCGCGGACCGGGTGCCGTGGGCGAACATGTTCGAGTTCTCCCTCACCGGCACCGCCCTGATCATCGCCACCTTCCTGGCCGTGTCGCTGCGGGTGCGGCTGGCGTACCTGGGCAGCGCCGTGCTCGGGCTGACCGTGCTGCTGCTCGGCGTCGCGACGGTCAGCTTCTACGTCCCCGTCGTCCCCCTGATGCCCGCCCTGCAGTCCGGGTGGCTGGTCATCCACGTGCTGGTCGCGCTGCTGGCGACCGCGTTCTTCGGGCTCGCGTTCCTCGTCTCCCTCACCTACCTGCTCACCACCCGCCGCCGCGGCCTCCCCTCCCGGCTCACCCGGCTGCGGGACAGTCTGCCCGGGCCGGAGGATCTGGACCGACTCGCATACCGGCTGACGATCGTCGGGTTCATCCTGTGGACCTTCACCCTGATCGCCGGGGCGATCTGGGCCGGCCGCGCCTGGGGCAGGTTCTGGGGGTGGGACGTGAAAGAGGTGTGGACGTTCATCATCTGGGTGCTCTACGCCGGATACCTGCACGCCACCGCCACCCGCGGCTGGGCCGGCACCCGCGCCGCCTGGCTGTGCATCGTCGGCTTCGCCGCCGTGCTGTTCAACTTCGGCGTCGTCAACGTCTTCTTCACCGGGCTGCACTCCTACTCCGGACTGTGACCCGCCCCCTGCGAAAGGACCGCTCATGACCCGCACCACCCCCCGCCCCGCCCCAGCTGAGGACCCGCAACGCGCCTGGCGGCGACACCGCCTGCTCGTCCGGGTCGGCCAGGCCCTGATGGCCGCCGGCGCGATCGTCGCGATCATCCACTGGCTCGCGCACCTGGAAGTGTTCGGCCCCGGCCAGCCCTCCGGCTGGCTCGACCTGGTCGCCGGGTACCCGACCGGGGCGCTGCTGCTGATCACCGGCGCCATCCTCGCCGGCCGCCGCCGCCCCACCAGCAAGAGCACGAACACCTGACCGACCGGAGTGATCCCGCATGCGCACCCCCACCACCCTGACACGCCCACCCCGCCGCGCCGTCACCGCCGCCGCGGTCGCCGTGTTCGGCGCGCTCGTCCTGCTTCTGGCCGGGTGCACCGCCCAGACGCCCGGCCTGTTGTCCTCCTCCCCGTCCCCGGGGTATCTGTCCGCGGACGAGACCGTGCGGGAGATCCCCGCCGACCAGCGCGACGACCCGGTCACCTTCACCGGCACCACCGACACCGGGGAGCAGGCGGATTCCACCGCGTGGGCGGGTTCGGTCGTTGTGGTGAACTTCTGGTACGCCGCCTGCCCGCCCTGCCGTGCCGAAGCGCCCGACCTGGAAGCCCTCGCCCAGACCTACCAGCCCGACGGTGTCGTGTTCATCGGCGTCAACGTGCGCGACAGCGCCGACACCGCCGCCGCGTTCGAGAACCAGTTCGGCATCACCTACCCGTCGATCCTGGACGCCACCACCGGCACGGTGCAAGCCGCGTTCGCCGGGAAAGCCGCCCCCGGCGCCGTGCCCACCACAATCGTCCTGGACCGCACCGGCCGGATGGCCGCCCGCATCATCGGGCAACTGCCTACCCGCACCACCCTCGCCGCCCTCATCGACACCGTCCTCGCCGAGACGAGCCCCTGATGGGGGAGATCATCACCGCCGGCAGCATCTGGGCCGCCCTCCCCCTAGCCCTCCTCGCCGGGCTGGTGTCCTTCGCCTCCCCCTGCGTGCTCCCCCTCGTGCCCGGCTACCTCGGCTACCTCACCGGCACCACCACCACCGCGGGGGTCTCCCGGTGGCGGGCGCTGGCCGGGACCGGACTGTTCACCCTCGGCTTCTCCGTCCTGTTCATCGGCTACGGGGCCGCGTTCGGCGCCCTGGGGGCCTGGCTCATCCGCTGGCAAGATCTCCTCACCCGCATCCTCGGGATCGTGGTCCTGCTGATGGGGCTCGTGTTCCTCGGCGTGTTCCGGCTCTTCCAACGCACCGCGAAACCCGCCATCCACCCACCCAGCGGGCTGGCCGGAGCTCCCCTGCTCGGCATCGCGTTCGGGCTCGGCTGGACCCCGTGCCTGGGCCCCACCCTCGCCGCGATCTCCGCCCTCAGCCTCACCACCGGCAACCCCGCCCGCGGCGCCCTCCTCGCCGTCACCTACTGCCTGGGCCTGGGGTTGCCCTTCATCGCCGCCGCCGCCGGCCTGAACTGGGCCACCGGAAGCATCACGTTCCTGCGCCGCCACATCCGCACCATCAACATCACCGGCGGGGTCCTCATGATCGCCACCGGCATCGCGATGATCAGCGGAGCCTGGACACTCCTCACCTCCAGCATCCAGAACCTCATCGGAGCCACCGTGCTCCCCCTCTAACACACCTCTAACACCCCGCTGCCGCCGGGAGCGGGGCCATGGCGTTAGCCGCCAGGGCCGGACCGGCTCCCTGCCGCATCACAGAAAGGACAGACCATGCGACCACACGGCAGCCGTGACCGCGCCCCCATCCCGTCCGAGCCGGACCCGGCCCGCGGTTCCCCGGCGCTGGGGGCAGGGGGCGTCTGGGTCGCCGCAGCGGCCGCGGCCGCCGGGGTTGGGTCGGCGTATTGGGACGACTCCTGGCACACCACCCTCGGCCGGGACAGCATCTTCATCCCTCCGCACCTGCTGCTGTATGCGTCGATCC
>CALMAD010000039.1 GCA_937859105.1 uncultured Propionibacteriaceae bacterium | reverse complement strand
GCCGAGCCGGTTCATGACGTCCACTCGAGTCGCGATGGTCAGCACATGCTGACTATACAGCGAACGCTGACCAATCTGGTCCGCGGTCCTTCCGCGGCGCACCGGGGGGCGGGATTTACCGCATGTTCACAGCGGGCGCGCCCGGCGAAACGCCCCGGAAACATAGCGCGCGTCGGCCCGAAACGCGCCGGTGGGAGTCTGACTCCACCCGACGCTGCAGGAGCGTTCTCACTGAGAGAGGAGCGGACCCATGGATCAGGGGAATACCGCCTTCGTTTTGATCTGTGCAGCCCTCGTGCTGCTCATGACGCCAGGTCTGGCGTTCTTCTACGGCGGCCTCGTCAAGG
This sequence comes from uncultured Propionibacteriaceae bacterium, assembly GCA_937859105.1. Taxonomy (GTDB): domain Bacteria; phylum Actinomycetota; class Actinomycetes; order Propionibacteriales; family Propionibacteriaceae; genus Propioniciclava. Next base: position 1,252 of record CALMAD010000039.1, on the reverse strand, counting down.
CCAAGAGCGTCATCAGCATGATGATGCTGAGCTTCGGTGCGATCGGCCTCATCGGCGTGCTGTGGGTCATCTACGGCTACGCGATCGCCTTCCCCGGCAACCACGGCACGGTCGCGCCGTGGGCCATCGACTGGTCGTCGATCGGGCTCTCCAACCTGCTCGAGGTCCCCAAGGGCGCCGCCTACCCGCCGCTCGCGTTCGTCGCCTTCCAGGCCACCTTCGCGATCATCACGGTCGCCCTCATCTCCGGCGCCATCGCCGACCGCGCGAAGTTCGGATCCTGGATGGTCTTCGCCGCCATCTGGGCGACCGTCGTCTACTTCCCCGTCGCGAGCTGGGTCTTCAACTTCGGCCTGAACAAGGACGGCTCCTTCGCCTACGGCGGCTGGGTCACGCACGGCCTGCAGGACATGCTGGGGGTCGGTGCGATCGACTTCGCGGGCGGTACCGCGGTGCACATCAACGCGGGAGCCGCAGCCCTCGCCCTCGCTCTCGTGCTCGGCAAGCGCCTCGGCTTCCAGAAGGGCGCCGACGTGCCCCACAACCCGCCGTTCGTGCTGCTGGGCGCGGGCCTGCTGTGGTTCGGCTGGTTCGGGTTCAACGCCGGCTCCGAGCTCGCCGCCGACGGCACGGCCGCCGTCGCCTTCGTGAACACGATCGCCGCCCCCGCCGCCGCGCTGCTGAGCTGGCTGCTGATGGAGAAGATCCGCAACGGCAAGCCGACCTCGGTCGGGGCCGCCTCCGGTGCGGTCGCCGGCCTCGTCGCCATCACGCCGGCCTGCGCATCGCTGACGCCGATCTGGGCGGTCGTGCTCGGACTCCTCGCGGGCGTCGTCTGCCAGCTCGCGATCGATCTGAAGTTCAAGCTCGGCTTCGACGACTCCCTCGACGTGGTCGGCATCCACCTCGTCGGCGGCATCATCGGCACGCTCTACCTCGGCGTCTTCGCCAACGGCACGGGCCTCATCTACAGCGGCAGCTTCGCGCAGCTCGCGGCGCAGGCGCTCGCGGCCGGTGCGGTGCTGGTGTACTCCTTCGTCCTGGCCTACGGCATCGGGTTCGTGATCGAGAAGACCCTCGGCTTCCGTGTGAAGGACGAGGACGAGATCGCGGGCCTCGACACCGTGGTGCACGGCGAAGAGGGCTACGTCCTCACCGGCGCGAAGGCCTGAACCCGGTGGCTGCGACGACCTTCGCTCCGGGGCCGGCCCCGACCAGGCTCACGCGCCTGCGGGACCTGCCCCGGCGAGGG
>CALMAD010000038.1 GCA_937859105.1 uncultured Propionibacteriaceae bacterium | reverse complement strand
GCCCGAGCGCCCCCAGATCCACCCCGGACGCCGCCGGTGCGGCCGTCGCGGCGAGCTCCGCCATCGCGCGGGCGATGTCGTCGAGGGACGTCTCGCGCGCCTGGGTCGCGGTCTCGACCTCGGCCCGGAGCGCGGCGAGCGCCGCCGCGCTCTCGGCGGCCGCGGCGTCCAGCGTCTGGCCGGCGAGGTACCGCAGCAGGTTCCAGTGGTCGCGGCGCTGCTCGACCAGCGCGACGATGAGCGGCGAGCAGACCACCCGCACCAGTCGCAGGTCGGCGTCCGTGGAGTGGACGAACGGCAGCTTGCCCTCCCGCTCCTCGGCGGGCAGCTCGACGAACTCGTCGATCGGGACGCCTGCCGCCTCCTCGGCCGGACGCAGCGGCCGGAACTGCTTGCGGAACCGCGCCTCACCGATCGCGAAGTCGGCCGGCGTCAGGGGCACCGAGAGCACCGCTAGCGAGCCGTCGGCGCCCACGTGTTCGAGCTTGTGCGTCGCCCACGTCTTCGTGACGTCGGGGTTGCCGTCGAGGCTGAACCGGTCGGAGACGTCGGGCCCGCGGCGCGGGTCGTGGACGAACAGCGGGCTCATCCGGCTGCGGACCGCGAGGCGTCCGCGGCTGGCCGCCTGCTCGTCGGCGATGCCCTGCTCGCCCTGGCAGGGGGTGTAGACGTCCATGAGGGCCGGCCCGTCGCCGTAGGCGATCAGCTCGGCGGTGTTCTTCAGGAAGTGCGCCTGGAACGCGGTCGCGGTGGAGACCACGAAGACGTCCGGGTGGAAGCTGGCGAGCAGCCCCAGCTCCTTGCGCGCCTCGATCTTGCCCGCGTGGGCGGCGCCGGCGCGGGCGAGGTCGGAGTCCTGCCCTGTGAACGACGACGTGGACGCCTGCCCGCCCGTATTGGAGTACACCCCCGTGTTCAGGACGAGGACCTTGATGGGCGTGCTCGACGTCAGCACGCGGCTGAGCGCGCCGAACCCGATGTCGTAGGACGCCCCGTCGCCGCCGATCGTCAGGAACGTCGGCAGCAGCTCCCGCTCCTCGTGCGTGAACTGCTCCCAGCCGAGCCGCTCCAGCGCGGGCCCCGCGACGGCCGGGTCGTAGGCGTCCGCGAGGTCGGCCCGCGCGCGGCGCAGCGTGCGCACCGCGTCGACCGTCTGCGCGGCGATGCCCTCGAAGAGGCCCTTGGCCAGGGGTTGCGCGTCCTGGAACAGGCTGTTCACCCAGGGGTCGTTGTAGGGGTTGTAGGGCATCGTCGAGGCGTAGACCGACGAGCAGCCGGTCGCGTTGGCGATGACCGTGCTCGCCGGCCCCTGGCCGGTCGGCCCGCCCTCCAGCAGGTAGAGCTGCTCTTCCAGCCCCTCGATCTCGTCGGCGATGCGCGAGCGGCGGCCCTCGTCGGGGGCGCCGAGGGCGTCCGACTTGGCGTGCAGCGCGGCGATGAGGCGCTCCAGTTCGGCGCGCCGCCGCTGCTGCCGCTGGGCGCCGAGCGCGTGGCTGGACGCCACGACCAGCCGGATCGCGGTCACCTCGCCGCAGCCCCGGCAGCCGCCGTGGCCGCCGGTGGTCGCGTAGTAGTTCTTGCGGTCGAGCAGCATGCGCTTGAGGTCGCCGCCCGGCCCGGTCGCCGCCTCGTGGAACCGCTCGGGCGTGTTGGGCAGCTCGGTGAGGAACTCGAAGCGGTCCTCCAGCGTGGTCATCATCGCGGCGTCCTGCTCGCGCGCGACGAGGGCGTGCGGGCCGCAGATGTCGACGCACTCGAGACACCCGGTGCATTTCCACGGGTCGATCGTGGCGGCGAACAGCCCGCCGGACCCCGCCTGCTGCTTCTCCAGCGCGTCGAAGAACGCGCGCGTGCGCGCGACCGGGTAGGACGCCAGCGTCGCGACCAGCTTCGCGACGGCCGGCTGGGCGTCCGGCTCGACGACCCGCGAGGACGCCTCCGCGACCAGGTCGGCGAACGTCCGGGCGTCCTTCTTGGACCCGCGATACAGCGACCGCACCTCGGCGGTCAGGACGCCGACGGCGTCCAGCGCGCGGGTGCGCTCGGGCTCGGCGAGCCCCGCGACCCGGACGGACGTGCGGAGCAGCTCGTCGATCTCGGAGGCCTGATTCGGGATGGCGGCGTCGGGGCAGACGAGCGCGCACTCCATGCAGCCGGTGCACAGGTCGGGCTGGAAGTCGGGCACCGTGCGGCGGAACAGGCCCTTGTCCTTGCCGGCGGCCGTTCCGGGGGGCACGAACAGCCCGGTGCCGGGCAGCACGGGCGCCTCGGCGATCGTGCCGTCGCGGAACGGCTTGCCGGTCATCGTGTCGTAGTAGCTGTAGTCGAACAGGCCGCCGGCGCTGGCGCAGTGGGCGCCGCACTCGGCCATCTGCGCCGAGAGCGCGACGGTGCGCAGGGGCAGCGGGCCCGCGAGGTCGCTGAGGGACGCCAGCTCGGCGCTGTCGTAGTCGACGGCCACGGCGGCCTCGGCGCCGTCGTGGACGACCGCCATGTTGGCGTCCACCACCGTCTCGCCCTTGGAGCCGAACTTCTTCGTGATCTGGACGCGGACCTTGTCCATGATCTCCTCGCGGGACGCCCCGGCGGCCACCCGGTCGACGTGCGCCGCGACGGCGCCGATGAACGCGATGCCCATCATGCGCGTCTGCAGGTTGGGGTCGGGGGCGTGCTCCTTGGCGACGGCGAAGGCGTCCAACACGAAGAAGCGGATGCGCTTGGCCCGGATCGTCCGGCGGACCGAGCTCGGCAGGTCGCGCCAGACCTCGGCCGGGGCCAGGCTGCTCTGCAGCAGGAACGTGCCCCCCTCCACGAGGCCCTTCAGCGGGTTCGCGTGGGCGAACGCCTTGTGGTCGGGGCTGATGACGACCTCGACGTCTTCGAGTTCGGCGTTCGTGGTGAGCACCGGCTTCGGGCTCAGGGTGATGAAGTAGTTCGTCGCCGCGCCCGACTTCTCCGAGCCGTACTTGGGCGCCGACTTGCTGTACATGTCGAGCACGCCGGCGAGGATGTCGGTGAGCAGCTTGCCCGTCGCGATCGTGCCGTAGCCGCCCACCGAGTGGAAGCGGATGCGCAGCGCCTGCTCGGGGAGCAGCTGCGGGTTCTCCTCGGTCTCGAGGGCCATCGCGGCGGTCTCGGGGTAGGCGGCGCGGAGGCGGTCCTGGAGGGGCTTGAGCTCGGGGCTCGGGTCGGGGTCGAAGAACTGCGAGCCCAGGTAGATCAGCGGCGGGACCGACTGGGCGTCCATCGCCTTGAACGCCGCGACCAGGTGCCGCGGCTGGAGGTCGTGCCCGCCCAGGCCGAAGATCGCGCTGGACAGGTCGGGCACCGGATGGGTCATCGCCGGGATGCCGGCGTGGCGGACCTTCTCGATGTTGTCCTGGCCCTTGTAGAGGGCCGAGGTGACGAGTTGGGTGAGGGCCATCTGGTCGGAGCGCTCCAGCACCAGCACCGACTTCTTGCCGTCGAGGGCGGCGACGATGTCGGCCTCGGGGAACGGCTGCAGCATCTTCACGCTGACCAGGCCCGCCTTGATGCCCTGCGCGCGCAGGTACGGCAGCACCGCCCGGACGTCGTCGGTGACCGACCCGAGCGCGACCATGACGACGTCGGCGTCCTCGGTGTCGTAGGTCATGATCGGGTGGTACTGGCGGCCGGAGAGGTCGGCGTACTCGTCCATCGCGCGCCGGACGAGGTCGGGCACGGCGGACGCGAAGTGGGTCCGGTGGTCGACCGCGCCGGCCTGGAAGTCGGGCTGGTTCTGCACCGGACCCGTCATGCCGGGGTTGTTCGGGTCGACGAAGGCGGGCACGAGCTGCCGCGTCCCCTTCTCGAAGGCGTGCTTCCACTGCCGCGTCCACGCGCCGCGCAGATCATCGGGGATCCAGCGCAGGGACGCCGCCGCGAGCGCGGCGTCGTGGTCGCGCTCGACGGCGTCCGCGTGGACGTCGAGGTAGTCGCGGAGGGCGGCCGCGTGGGCGGCGTCGAGGCGTCCGGAGTGGCGATCGAGCCACGCGTTGAGCTGCGCGACGCGGCCCTTCGCCCCGAAGACCAGCTCTTGGGCGAGGGTCGGGCACGGGATGCGTCCGGCGGGGTCGCCCAGGTACTCGCGCAGGAGGTCGGGCTCGGGCAGCAGGGCCTCGGACATCATGTGGCTCGTGGAGAAGCCGTCCATCGCGTTGGCGACGGGGATGAGGCTGAGCGCGGACGTGCGGTAGGAGATCGCGGCGAGGTCGGCGGCCTCCTGCGGGTTGGCGCCGAAGAGCACCGTATAGCCGGACGGCAGCAGCGCGTAGACGTCGTCGTGGCCCGCCATGACGTTCAGCGAGTGCTTGCTGACGACGCGCGCCGCGACCTGCAGCACGAACCCGCCCACCTTCTTGCCGACGGTGACGAAGTGGGACTCCATCGCGTAGAGGATGCCCTGCGAGCTGGACGCGTTCGACACGAACTGGCCGCCGGTCAGCGCGGCGCCCAGCGCCCCGGACTGGGCCGAATGCTCCCCCTCCGGCTCGAAGAAGAAGGGGTGCCTGCCGTAGACGTTGACGCCGCCCGCGGAACGGGCGGCCTCGAACAACTCGGCGATCTCGGTGGACGGGGTGATGGGGTACCCGATGACCCCGCCGCACACGTGGGTCATCACGTGGGCGACGGCGCCGTTGCCGTTGATGACGGCCGGGATCCCGCTGTACTTCGCTGCGTGCTTCATCTCGTTCTTTCGCCGGGCCGCGCCGCGCGAAAGATACTCGTCTCGCGGGCGGGATCCCCGCCCGTGGGGCCCGTGCACTCCGCTCGTGCTCAGCTCACCACTGTGTGTTGCCTGCTTGGCCGCCATCATAAACACGGACAAACGTTCATCTCGCGCTCCCCCACTGGACGGACGTTCGGTGCGTCGCCCGTGGGCGTTTCTACCTGACGTTCTCCACACTCTGGTGTGGGTTATGTCACACGGGGCGATGTCGCCGGGGTGCTGTCGTAGGGGGTGATGACGCGCGCCCCGCCCGCGTGGGTGGACGAATCGGTGTGGAGCGCCGTCTCTTGGGTGGACGCCTCTCGCCGCACGCCAGGCCCGGCGCGTTTCGGACGCCTGCCCTGCGCGTCCGCCCGGACGCCTGCGTGCCAGGATGGCGTCCATGAACGACTTCTACGAGCTCGGCACCCGCGAGAAGCCCCTGCCCGCCCCCGCGCACGTCGTGTGGGAGTCGTTGCATGAGCCGCAGCGCCCCAGCGCGCGGGCGTGGCTCCACCTCGGACGCGGCGAGGTCGAGCCCCGCGTCATCGAGGCCGAGGAGCCCCACGTCGTGGTGTGGTCGTCGCTGTGGGCGGATCGTCCCGAGGACGTCATCCGGCTCGATGTCCGTCCCGACCGGCAGGGATCGCTGCTGCGTTTCACCTGGTCGAGCCCCGAATTGCTTGTCGAAGCCGAAGACCTCGGCTGGCACCGCCACCGGCTGAACAAGCTCTTCTTCGGCGACCTGCGCTCCTCGTACGGGCAGTAGCCGAGACCGTCGCGAGCGTGGGCGTCCGAGACTTCTGTGGACGCCGCCGAGCGTGAGGGCCCAGCGAGCGCGACAACGCTCCACGGCAGCGCAGGACGCGAGCGCAATGAGCGCGAGCACGGGGGCGAGCGCAGGGAGCGCGAGCATGGGGACGCGAGCGCAGGGATGGCGCGAGCATGGGGACGCGAGCGCAGGGAGCGCGAGCACGGGGGCGAGCGCAGGGATGGCGCGAGCATGGGGACGCGAGCGCAGGGAGCGCGAGCATGGGGACGCGAGCGCAGGGAGCGCGAGCATGGGGACGCGAGCGCACGGACCACGCGAGCACGGGCGGCGCGAACACGGGGACGGACGTGCCGGCCGCGGATCGCGTCGCCCAGCCGTCGTTCCCGGCGGCGTCCTCACCCTTTCCCGCCGACGCCCGGCAGCAGTCGATTTGCCACCACTCGATGACTGACTCCCGGCACATCTCAGCGTGAAATCGAGAGGAAACCGGCTCTTCGTACTTGCGGTGGGTGGGGTGCGACACGCCGGGTGAGGCGGGTGGG
>CALMAD010000037.1 GCA_937859105.1 uncultured Propionibacteriaceae bacterium | reverse complement strand
GGCCGATCCCGGCCGAGCACCTCGATGCCGACGATGCCCGGCACGAGCGATTCCACGACCCACATGACCGCGGTCGCCGAGCCGAACGAACCCCGTTCCAGCGCCCGGGCGTAGAAGAGCGTGCCGAGGACACCCGCGATCGCAACCGACCAGGCCAGCGGCGACTCCAGCACGTGCCAGCCGAGGTCGCCGGCGCCCATGACCGCTCGTCCGGCGAGCGCCGCGAGCGAGAAAGCGAGGCCGGCCAGCGCGGCGAACAACACCCCGCGCGCACGCCGGTAGCCGAGGCAACCGACGACGGCGACGACCGCCAGGCAGGCCCCGAGCGCGGGGGTGAACCATCCCGGCGGGGCGACGGACGACTCGGCGCCTGCGCACGCCGACACGAGCGCGACGCCGGCGGTCGCGACGGCGACGCCCGCCCAGTCCTGCCGCCGGAGCGTCAGCTTCAGGACAGGCCAGGCAACCAGCACGGCCACCCCGAGGGACGCCGCGAGCATCGACTGGACGACGAAGAGCGGCAACTGCGTCATCGCGACCAGCGACAGCGCCCAGGCGGCCACGTCGGCCGCGATCCCCGCGAGATAAGCGGGGTGCCGCACCACGGCGGGCCCCGTGGCGCGCCGGGCCGCGAACCCCTGCGCGACGGAGGCCAGCCCGTACAGAAGCGTCGCGCCGAGCGCGGCGAGGATCGCTGTCGTCACGGTTGGCAGAGCCTACCCCCGGGGCGGTCTGCGGCAGTGTGCAGAGGCGGTCAGAAGGCGAGGGTGTGGGCCTGGCGGGGGTCGGCGAGACCCGCGAAGATGGCCTCCATCGTGAGCCGCAAGTGCGCCACGCATTCGAGCTGAGCGGCCTCGCCGTCCCCGGCCAGCAGCGCGGCAAGCATGGCCTGGTGCTCAGCCATCGAGCGGGCCTCTCGCTCGGGCCGGTGGTGCGCAACGCCCCGCAGACGCACTGTGCGGGGCCTCAGATCGGCGATCGCCTTGGCGAGAAGCCGGTTGGGTGTCAGATCGATGATGGTGCGGTCGAAGCGCTCGGCGAAGTCGTAGAACGCGTCGGTGCGCTCGCGAGACGGGGCCTGTTCGCCGAGCCCGCGCAGTTCCTCGGCGAGACCCGCGATGGGGTCGGACGAGACGGACCCGGACGCGAGGGCGTCCGCGAGATCGTGAATCGCCGCACCCTCGAGCACGGCACGGAACCCGAACAGGTCGTGCACACCGGCCACCGAGGGGGTGCTCACGCGCACCGAGCCCCGACTGCCGTCGCGGACTGCGAGCCCGTCGTCGATCAGCCGGCGAAGGGCGTCGCGGACAGGCGTCCGGGAGAGCCCAAGGCGTTCCACCAGCGCGTGTTCGCTCAAGCTGGCGCCGGCCCCCAGCTCGCCGCGCTCGATCTCAGAGCGGAGGCGCGCGTACGCGGCGTCCGTCTTGCTCCCGGGTTCGACCTTGCTCACAGCGTGATCACGCTCCTTTCGGTGGCCACTCATCCTAGGTGTGGCTGGTGAGGGGCCCTGCGGTGGCACGTCGGAGCGGGCGGGTGAATCGGCGTGGAGGCCGCGTATCCAGGCGCTCCGCCCGTCGAGTGCGAGCGGATCGGGCAGGACGGTTGCGCACCCACGCCAAACGGAATACCCTTTGGGATACCAAACAGAGTGCCAAAGGGGGCGCGCGAGATGGGCTCACACCAGGAGTGGCTGGCGTCCATCGGGCGCAGGACGACCCGCGAGCGGCAGGCGACGTCGAACATGGAGTCCTCCACGATGGCGACACTGGCTGTCATGGTCCCGATCGGCATCGGCGCGACCCACGGGAGCGCGGCGATGGTGTTGCCGATGTTGGTGGCCATCGTGATATCGGGGGCCGTCGTCGTGATGAACCCGGTGCACATCGCCGGGGCGCTGATCATGGCCAACCCAGCCGAACCCCGCCGCGACTTTTCGAGATAGGAGTAGGGCCATGAAAATCATCAAACCGGCGCTCGCCGGAACGCTGGAATCCAGCGACGCCCAGGTGAGCGTCGAGCCGTCGACCGACGGTTTGGAGGTGTCGATCGAGAGTTCGGTCATGAATCAGTACGGCCGTCAGATCAAGGCGACCGTCATGGAGACGCTCGGGAGGCTGGACGTGACGAGCGGTCGTATTACCGTCATCGATAAGGGTGCTCTCGACGGCACGCTCAAGGCGCGTGTCGAATGCGCGGTCATGCGCAGCGAATCGACGTCCGAGGCTGGTATTCCGTGGGGAGGGGCAATCCGATGATTCCTCGCCCGAAGCCAGAGAAGTTCCGCCTGCGGCGGACGATGATGTTCATGAACGCCCAGAAGCCGGGGCTGCTCAAGGATGCGTACATCTACGGGAGCGACAGCATCATTCTCGATCTCGAGGATGCCGTGGCCGAGAACCAGAAGGACGCCGCCCGCTTCTCGCTGTATCACGCGATGCAGACCATCGATTACGGGAACACCGAGGTCATCGTCCGCATCAATGGACTCGACACGCCCCACTGGCGGGAAGACATCCGCTGCGTCGTGGCGTCGGGTGCCGACGGCATCCGGATCGCGAAGTGCGAGAGCGCAGATGACGTTCATCAGGTCGAGGCGGCGACCCTGGCAGCCGAGCGCGAGTTCGGTCTCGAGGAGGGCCGGACGCTCTTGATGGCCGCGCTGGAGAGTCCCCAGGGGATCCTGAACGCCTACGAGATCGTCACTGCATCGGATCGGCTGTTCGGATGCGCGATCTCGGGCGGCGACTTCCGCAAGAGCATGCACGTGCGCATCGAGAAGGGGGGCATCGAGATGCTGACCGCGCGCGGAATGATGCTGCTCGCCGCGCGCGCCGCTGGCGTCCAGTGCTTCGACACGATGTTCCCGAACATCGACGACATGGAGGCGTTCCGCGAGGAGGTCGTGCAGAACCGGCAGATGGGTTTCGACGGGAAGAGCATCGTGAGCCCGCGCCAAATCCGGCTGGTGCACGAGATCTTCGCACCTACCGCGAAAGAAATCGCCTACGCAGAGAAGCTGGTCCGCTCCTTCAACGAGCAGGCCGACTCGGGTATCGGTGTCTACACCGTCGACGGAAAGATGGTCGACATTCCCTTCTTCGAGGATGCCCGGCGCACTCTTGAGCTCGCCAAGGCCTGCGGCGTCTACGACGGCGATCTGTGATCAGCGAACAGTGAAAAGGAGCCGAATGATGTTGAATGCCGTGGGGCGAGAGATTCCTGCCGAGCTGCTGGTAGACGGTAAAGAGGTCTACCAAGGGAAGTTCTACATGGACGGAAAGTATGTGAAGAAGGACTCGCCGCGTTCGCGGCGGGCGGTGACGCCGGTCGCCGATAAGCTGTGCGCGACGATCCGCGAGGCCGCCGAGAAGTGCGGTGCACATGACGGCATGACCTTCTCCTTCCACACCGAGTTCCGCGACGGTGACTACGTGTCGGGCATGGTCGCCAAGGTGCTGATCGAGGAGATGGGGCTCAAGGACATCACGGTGGCCGCGACCTCGCTGGGTACCGCACAGGGGATCATCGCCCAGTACATTGAACAGGGGCGGATCGTGGGCGCGCAGACGTCCGGCGTCCGCGGGCCGATCGGTGAGGTGATCTCGGCCGGCAAGCTGGCGACACCGGCCATCATCCGCAGCCATGGCGGGCGCCCCCGGGCGATCGAGGCGGGCGAGGTCCACATCGATATCGCTTTCCTGGCGTGTGCCAGTTCAGATCCCTTCGGCAACGCTCGCGGAGTCGGTGGCAAGAACAACTTCGGGTCGATGGGCTTCGGCATGCAGGACGCCCAGTACGCCGACCACACAGTCGTCGTGACGGACACGCTCGTCGAGGCGCCGAACGTCCCGGCGTCCATTCGTGCGATCGACGTGGACTGCGTGGTCGTCGTCGACGATATCGGCGATGCGACGAGGATTTCGACCAAGGAGGCGCGGATGACCGACAATCCCCGCGAGCTCATGATGGCTGAAAATGTCGCACGGGTTATCGCGGCGACGCCGTACTTCGCCGACGGCTTTACGTTCCAGACGGGGGTCGGGGGGCCATCGCTTGCGGTGAACCGGTTCCTGGAGGATCACATGGTCGAGCGGGGGATCACGATGCGCTTCGCGTTGGGTGGGACGAGCAGCGCGATTTGCCGACTGCAGGATCGGGGGCTCGTCGGCCACATCCTCGACACGCAGGATTTCGATCAGGGCGCTATCGATCACATCTCCACGCATCCTGATCACCACGAGATCGATCTGAGCGAATACGCAAACCCAGCCAACAAGGGCGCCTACGTCAATCAGCTCGATTTCGTGGTGCTCGCGGCGCTGGAGGTCGATCTGCACTTCAACGTCAACGTGATTACCGGCTCAGACGGGATCCTTCGAGGGGCCCCGGGCGGGCACCCGGATACGGCCGCGGGAAGCAAGTGCTGCATCATCGTCACGCCGCTGACCCGCGGACGGATGGCGACCGTGTGCGACAGCGTGGTCACGGTGACGACCCCGGGCGACTGCGTGGATGTGCTCGTGACCGACTACGGCATCGCGGTGAACCCGTTGCGTCAGGACCTGATCGACTGCCTCGACCGGGCCGGCATCCCCCACGTCACCATCGAATGGCTGCGCGACAAGGCCTATGGACTCGTCGGAACCCCTGATCCTCTGGAGTGGGAGGACCAGGTGGTCGCGGTCGTCGAGGCGCGCGACGGGACGATTCTCGATGTCGTCCGCAAGATCAAACCGTTCGTGCTGAGCTAGCCACGCTCGCCCTCGGTCGGTGCCGCAGCGGCCGAGGGCGACGACGGGCCGACCGACCTGTCTTGGCACATGACCGATCGGCGATGAATAGCCGATCTCGGCGATGGAGGGATCATGACCGACCTTGTCGTCTCGACGATCTACCCGAGCGACCGCAGGGGTATGCGTCGCGTCGAGGCATTGCTCGGATCCGAGGGGATCCGCCTTGACAGAAATCTTGATTACACCTGCGCGATCATCGACGACGACGGCGCGATGATCGCGACCGGGAGTTGCTTCGCCAATACCCTGCGCTGTCTGGCCGTCGACGGCTCGCATCGAGGGGAGGGCCTGCTGAACTCCATCGTGACCCATCTGATGGAGGTCCAGAGCGCGCGCGGGAACACGCGGGTATTCGTCTATACGAAAGAGGAAGCCTCGCCGATGTTCGTCGATCTTGGCTTCCACGAAGTGGTGCGCGCGCCGGGGTCCGTCGTCTTCCTCGAGAATCGCCGGGACGGCTTTGCCAGCTATCTGCGGCGCCTGGAGACGCGGCGAATCCAGGGCAGAGCTGTGTCTGCGATCGTGATGAATGCGAACCCCTTTTCTCTCGGGCATCGCTACCTGGTGGAGCAGGCTGCGCGGGCCAGCGACGTGGTCCACCTGTTCGTCGTGTCGGAAGAGTCGAGTATTTTTCCGTTCGATGTGCGCCGTCGTCTGATCGCGGAAGGGACGGCGGATCTGCCGAATGTCGTCCTGCAGGACACCGACAGCTACATGGTCAGCAGCGCGACGTTTCCGAGCTACTTCCAGCGCGACGAGGAGGCCGCGATTCGTGGTCAGGCGCTACTCGATCTCACGGTCTTCACGGAGATTGCCCGGCGGCTCGGCATCACCCGGCGCTTCGTGGGCGACGAGAAGGCCAGCTTCGTCACGCGGCTCTACAACGAGACCATGGCTTCGCTGTTGCCCACGAAGGGGATCGCGTGCGTCCAACTGCGCCGCCTCGAGGTCGGCGGCCGAGTGGTGAGCGCGTCCACGATTCGGCAGGCTATCCACGACCGCGATGAGGAGCTCCTGAGGTCGCTCGTGCCCGAGACCACCCTGCGGCTTCTTACCAGCCCGGACGCCGAGCCGATCCGCCGCGCGATCGCCGCCTCCACCGATCTCGCGCACTACTGAGCCATGCGGGGCTGAGGAACCGGCGTGAAGATCAGCTCACGGACCGCTGGGGCCCCGAGGCAGCCGAGTCGCTGGCCGTGCAAGCCCTGGTGATCGAGGCGCGACTGACACCGAGCGGGGGCTCGCCGATGGACGCCGGGACGCCTCGCACGGCTCCGCGGCCCTCGACCGCTTGGACCGGCCGACGTCTGTGACGGGACGCGGTCAGTACCGCTCCGCCCACGGGTCGGTGTTCAGGCGGGACACATGCGTCTCCAGCCGGACGCCCGCCGCCGCGGCGGCGTCCTGGAGCACCTTCTCGGCGTGCGGCAGCCACAGCCATTCGGCCGCCCAGTGCGGGATGTCGATCAGCGCGGGGGCGTCATCATGGGCGAGGGCGTCCTGCGCGGGGTGGTGCCGCAGGTCGGAGGTCACGTACAGGTCGACGCCGGCCGCGCGGGCGGCGTCCAGCAGGGAGTCGCCGGCGCCGCCGAGGACGGCGACGGTCTCGACGAGACGCTCGGGGTCGCCGCCGAGCCGGGCGCCGGTCGCGGTGGGCGGCAGCGCGGCGGCGAGAGTGCGCGCGACGTCGCGGGCGGCCATCGGCTCGGGGAGGCGTCCGATGCGGCCCAGCCCCTCGCCAGAGGGCGGCGAGACCAGCTCGACCAGGTCGAACGCCGGCTCGTCGTAGGGGTGGGCGTCCAGCAGCGCCCGGACGACCGCCGCCCGCCGCCCGCGGGGCACGACCATCTCGACGCGCAGCTCCGGCGTCCGCTCGACCTCGCCGACGGCCCCGACGTACGGGTCGGCGCCGTCGCGCGGCAGGAAACTGCCGACGCCCGGGGTCGCGAACGAGCAGCGGTCGTACGCGCCGATCGTGCCGGCCCCGGCGGCCGCGAGGGCGTCGACGACAGCGTCCGCATGGTCGGGCGGAACGAACGTGATCAGCTTGTCGCGCGCCGGGCCCGCGGCCGGTTCGAGCGGACGCCGGTCGGTGAGCCGCAGCGCGTCGGCGAGGGCGTCCGAGACCCCGGGGTCGGCGGCATCGGCGTTCGTGTGCGCCGCGAACTGGCTGAGGCCGGCCTCGGCGAGGGCGAGCACGAGGCGTCCCTTGGGCTGGTCGCGCCGGACGGCGTGGACGCCGCGCAGCAGCAGCGGGTGGTGCGTCACCAGCAACTGCGCGCCGACCGCGCGCGCCTCGGCGATGACTTCGTCGGACACGTCGACCGCGAGCAGGACGCCGACCACGGGGGCGTCCGGGTCGCCGCAGCCGAGACCGACGCGGTCCCACTCCTCGGCCAACCCGGGCGGGTAGGCGTCGGTCAGCCAGCCGGTCACGGTGCGCACGGTCGTCATGACCGGGAGGCTACCGCGCGGCGTCGGCCTCCTGGCAGCGCAGGGCGCGCTCGGCGTCGTCCAGGCGCTCGGCGACGAGGCGTCCCACGAAGTCGGACAGCGGTTCGTCGGCGACCCACGCCGTGACCCGCTCCAGGAACGCCCGGTCGGCGAGCGGCCGCGGGAACAGGTACATCAGCACGTGCTGGCGGATCGCCGAGCTCTTGTTCGCCCAGCCGTCGCGGCCCTCCGACATCGCCCGGACGACGTCGAGGTACGCGTCCGCGTAGGGCGCCAGCAGCTCCTCCTGGCCGCGGTGCATGAACTGCGCGCACACCTGGACGTGGGTCTCGTTCGGCGTGTCGTCGACGGTCGCCGCCCGCCACGCGGACGCCTTCGCCTCCGGCGTCCGCAGCGCCGACCGGGCGCCCGCGGCGTGCTCGGCGCCGGTCGCCGTGTTGTCCCGGGACGCCTCGGCGGCGATCTCGTCCTCGCCAACGGCCCCGACGCGGGCCAGGTTCGTGACGAGCCGCCAGCGCAGGTCGGGGTCGACCTGGAGGCCGCCCGGAACCTCCTCGCCGTCGAGCCAGGCCCGCAGCACGGCGGCGCCCTCGTCGTCGCGGATCGACGACGCGAGCGCCCGCGCGAACGCGAGCTGATGGTCGGAGCCGGGCTCGGCGTCCTTGAGCAGCCGGGCGACGCCGCCGGTGAACCGGTCGCTCAGCCGGACGCGGCCCGCCGGCGCCGCGTAGTAGTCGATCGCGGTCCGCGCCTGGGCGAGCTGCGCGGACACGGCCGTCAGGTCGGACTCGATGCCGACGCCCCGCAGCACCAGGTCGACGTAATCGGCCGGCGCCGTCTCGGCGTCGCGCACCATGTCCCAGGCAGCGCCCCAGCAGAGCGAGCGCGCGAGGGCACTGTCGAGGCGTCCCATGTTCTCCACGAGCGTGGCGAACGAACGGTCGTCCAGGCGGATCTTCGCGTAGGTGAGGTCGTCGTCGTTCGGCAGCAGCAGGTCGGGCCGCTGCTTGCCGGCCAGTTCGGGCACCTCGGTGCGTGGGCCCTCGACGTCGAGCTCGACCCGGTCGGTGCGGGTCAGCCGCCCGTCCACCAGGTTGTACAGGCCGACGGCGATGCGGTGGCGGCGCAGCGTCGGCCACCGGTCGGACGCCGTCTGCAGCAGTGCCACCTCGGTGAAGCGGCCCTCGTCGTCGGTGGCGATCTCGGCCCGGATCGTGTTCACGCCCGCCGTCTGCAGCCACTGCGTGGTGAAGAACGACAGGTCCCGCCCGGACGCCTGCTCCAGCGCGCCCAGCAGGTCGTTCAGCTCCGTGTTGCCGAAGGCGTGCTCGGCGAAGTACGCCCGGACGCCCGCGAGGAAGGCGTCCTCGCCGACGAACGCGACGAGCTGCCGCAGCGCCGAGGCGCCCTTGGCGTAGGTGATGCCGTCGAAGTTCAGCTCGACCGCCTCGAGGTCGACCATGTCGGCGGCGACGGGGTGGGTGGAGGGCAGTTGATCCTGCCGGTAGGCCCACGTCTTGCGCTGGTTGCCGAAGGACGCCCACGGGTCGACCCCGGTGCCGAACTCGTCGGCGATGCGCTTTTGGGCGTAGTGGGACGCCCATTCGGCGAAGGACTCGTTGAGCCACAGGTCGTCCCACCAGCGCATGGTGACGAGGTCGCCGAACCACATGTGGGCCATCTCGTGCAGGATCGTGTTGTCGCGCGTCTCGTAGCTCGCCGCGGTCACGCGCGACCGGAAGATGTACTCGTCGCGGAACGTCACGCAGCCCGCGTTCTCCATCGCGCCGAAGTTGAACTCCGGCACGAAAACCTGCGCGTAGTCGCCGAACGCGTACGGGCGCCCGAACGCCTCCTCGAACACGGCGAAGCCCCGCTTCGTCGTGGTGAAGATGCGGTCGGCGTCCAGGTAGTCGGCGAGCGACTGCCGCACCGCGATCGACAGCGGGCGGTCGCCCTCCGGCGTCGGGTACACGTCGTGCACGATGTGGAACTCGCCCGCGCACACCGCGGTGATGTAGGGCGAGATGCGCTCGGTCGGCGCGAACGCCCACCGCGCGACGCCGTCGCGCTCGGGCGTCGGCTCGACGGCCGGCGAGTTCGAGATCACCTGCCAGGACTCGGGCGCCAGCACGGTGAACTCGAAGGACGCCTTCTGGTCGGGCTGGTCGAAGCAGGCGTACGCGCGGCGGGCGTCCGCGGATTCGAACTGGCTGTAGAGGTAGACCCGGCCGTCAGCCGGGTCGACGAACCGGTGCAGGCCCTCGCCGGTGCGCGAGTAGCGGCACACGGCCGTCACGACGAGCTCGTGCTCGCCCTCGGCGACGTGGAAGGCCAGGTGCTCGCCGTCGAACGCCTCGGTCGGCAGCGGCTCGCCGTCGAGGGAGGCCTCGATGACCTCGTCGGCGATGAGGTTGATGTCGGTGTCCGCGTCGATCGAGCGAAACCGCGCCCGGGTCGTGGAGAGGAATTGCGCGTCCTGGCGCTCGAGCGGGCGGCCCTCGGGGCCGGCACCGGTGAGGTCGAGCGTCACGGCGTACGACTCCGCCGTCAGGCACTCGGAACGACGGCGCGCCTCCGCGCGCGTGATGTTGGCAGCAAACATGGGTCCCCGCTCGTCGACATGATCCAGGCAGTCCTGCCACCCTAACGCGCCCCGCACGCGGGTCCCGCGGACGGGCCCGCCGAGAAATTCACTGTTCACGGCCGGGATCGCGCGCGGGCGTCCCCGACAGAGCGCAACTAGGGTGAGGTGCATGACGCAAGCTGTTGATTTCTGGTTCGACCCCGTGTGCCCGTGGGCGTGGATGACGTCGCGGTGGATGCTCGAGGTCGAGAAGGTCCGCGACGTGAAGACCACCTTCCACGTGATGAGCCTCGCGGTGCTGAACGACGGCCGCGACCTGCCGCCCGAGTACGCCGAGTTGATGCAGTTCGCGTGGATCCCCGCGCGCGTGGCGCTCGCGGTGGAAGAGG
Organism: uncultured Propionibacteriaceae bacterium; assembly: GCA_937859105.1. Classification (GTDB taxonomy): domain Bacteria; phylum Actinomycetota; class Actinomycetes; order Propionibacteriales; family Propionibacteriaceae; genus Propioniciclava. The sequence continues at coordinate 420 of CALMAD010000037.1, read as the reverse complement.
AGTACGGCTCCGACAAGCTCGCCGAGTTCTACACGGCCATCGGCACCCGGTTCCACCCGGGCGAGGCGCCGCACGAGCTGGCCACCGTCGAGGCCGCGCTCGCCGACGTCGGGCTTCCCGCCGAGCTGGCCCGAAAGGGGCTGACGGACGCGAACGACGACGCCCTGAAAGCGTCCCATCACGCGGGGATGGACGCGGTGGGCGATGAGGTCGGCACCCCGGTCATCCACGTGAACGGCATGGCGCTGTTCGGGCCCGTGATCTCCCCGGCGCCGAAGGGCGAGGAGGCCGGCGAGCTGTTCGACGGGTTCGTGAAGGTCACCGCCTACCCGGGGTTCTTCGAGCTGAAGCGCACCCGGACGGTGGGGCCGATCTTCGACTGAGCGCGCGTCCGACGGGCGCGGCTCGTCGGCGCCGGAC
>CALMAD010000036.1 GCA_937859105.1 uncultured Propionibacteriaceae bacterium | reverse complement strand
GCCCGTAGTGCGCGGCCTGTTGTGGGTTCGCGCACTGCTTCGGGACGCCGCCCGCCGGGCCCTGGCAGGGGGAGGGTAGATCTACCCGGGGACGATATGCCCGCGGGAACTCGCCTCCGGCTACGGCGTTAACCGGGCGACGTAAGTGAAGCGAAGGCCCTGGAACAAGCAAGAAGTTTCGTTGACTGATCGCGACACTCGCACATATTCTGGAGCAGTCATCAGGTGATCGATCTGAAGATCCCGGTGACCATCGCCCGGCAGTCATCCCCCGTCTGCCGTTGTGCGTAAGGGGGGCGCGGGAACTGGTCCCTTCCGCCGCCCCCCTTCTCAATTCCCTCGAGATGCCTCGAAACGACGCACGATTCGGCCGTCGAGCGCCCGGATTCGGGTCGCCTGGCCGGACGCCGAATCGCCCAGCTGACTGCGTCAAACCCGCGGCGAGAATCGCTTCTCCGGGTACGATTCTGCCAGCTATTCAGCCCGCTTGACCACCGGGCTGCGAGGGACCTGATAGGGGAGGAGCGCACGTGCCGACCAACGAGGTAGCCAGGCAACGAGCGAGAACATTGGTGCAGACAGAGATGGCGCGACAGGGGCTGACCTTCGCCGCCTTGGCCGCCAAGGCGGAGATCGATCCCGGCACGTTGGGGAAGTTCCTCGACGGCACCCGCTGGCCGCACATTCCGACGCGCGCGAAGATCGAGAGCGCGCTGGGCCTGGAGCCGGGGTCACTGTCGGCGCCGGGCGTCTCGGTGACGTCGGCGAGCACGCCGGAAGAAGCGAGCCGAGGGCGGGCGGCGGACGTGATTCCGACCGTCGGCGACGTCTCGGCGCTGGTGGAACGCCTGCGCGAGTTGTCTCCGGAGGTGCGGGAGTCCGTCCTGCGGCACATGGCCCACGAGGTGGGCGTCCATCTGTCCAACCAATTGCCGCTCATCGGCACGGTGGACGCCGAACTCGTCCTGGAGGACGGGCGGATGGATCCCATGGTGCGGTTCACGAACCGCATGCTGGGCCAGGGCTTCTACGCGGTGATCACGCCGCTCGACGAGAGCGACCGGCCGGTGTTGGAGAGCCTGGTGGCGATGTTCATGGACGAGGCGAGGCGTGCCCAGCAAGCGCTCTTGCCGGTGAGGGTCGCCAGCGTCTAACCGGCCATCGCCGGCTCGACGTGTGCCTTGCTCTTGTTTCGGCTAGGCTGAATTGGCGCCTGATCGCGGATGTAGCTCAATGGTAGAGCCCCAGTCTTCCAAACTGGCTACGCGGGTTCGATTCCCGTCATCCGCTCCAATGACGTCGACCAAGCAAGCAACCAACAGGAGTCCGTTCGTGCCCAGCACCGTCGAGCAGCTCAGCCCGTCCCGGGCGAAACTCACCATTGAGGTTCCCTTCAGCGAGCTGCAGCCCCACCTGAAGAAGGCCTACGCCGAGATCGCCGCCCAGGTGAACATTCCCGGCTTCCGCCGGGGCAAGGTTCCGGCCGCCATCATCGACCAGCGCTTCGGGCGGGGGGCTGTGCTGCAGGAGGCGATCAACGCCGCCCTGCCGAGCGCGTACGAGCAGGCCGTGCGCGAGACCGAGATCGTCCCGCTGGGCCAGCCCGACATCGACGTGACCAAGCTGGAGGACGGCGATCTGGTGGAGTTCACCGCCGAGGTCGACGTGCGTCCCGACTTCGAGCTCCCCGACTTCTCGGCGGTCTCCGTGACCGTCGACCCGGTCGAGGCCACCGATGCGGGCGTCGACGAGCGCCTCGAGGTCATGCGGCAGCGCTTCGCGACGCGGGTGGACGAGGAGCGTCCGGCCGCCGAGGGCGACGTCGTGACGCTCGACATCACCGCGTCCCGCGACGGCGAGCAGCTGGCCGACGCGGAGGCGTCCGGCGTGACCTACACGATCGGCTCGGGCGGCATGCTCGACGGGCTGGACGAAGCGGTCACCGGCAAGTCCGCGGGCGAGTCGGCCGACTTCACGTCCACGCTCGTGGGCGGCCCCGAGGCGGGCAGCGAGGCCGACATCCACGTCGAGGTCACCAAGGTGCAGTCGGAGACGCTGCCCGAGGTCGACGACGAGTTCGCCCAGATGATCTCCGAGTTCGACACGGTCGACGAGATGCGCGAAGACCTCGCCACCCGCGTGGCGCAGATGGCGCGCGCCGAGCAGGTCAACCAGGCCCGCGACAAGGTGCTCGAGGCGGTGCTGGAGCAGGTCGACTTCGAGCTGCCCGAGAAGCTGGTCGAGACCGAGATCGAGGGCCGCACGCAGCAGATCAACGAGCAGCTCGGCCAGGCCGGCTACACGCTCGAGCGCTACCTCGCCGAGACCGACGAGGAGGCGGATACGCCCGAGGAGTTCTGGGCGGAGATCGCGAAGCGGACGCGGGAGGCGCTGAAGGCGCAGATCATCCTCGACAAGCTGGCCGACGAGCAGGAGATCGGCGTCGACCAGCAGGAGCTCACCGAGATGCTGTTCCGCCGGGCCGCGCAGAACGGCTCGACGCCCGAGGCCGAGGCGCAGCACATGATGGAGCACAACCACGCTCCGGAGTGGATGCAGGAGATCCGCCGCAACAAGGCCCTGCAGACCATCGCGACGGCCGCGACCATCACCGACACCGACGGCGAGACCGTCGACGTCAGCGGCGTGAACGCCGACGGCACGCTGGCCGACCCCGAGGCGGAGGGCGACGAGGAGTCGCCCGAGTCCCCGTCGTCGCCCAGCTCGCCCGAGTCGGCGGAATCGGCCGACAGTGCGGAGGAGCCGGAGGCGTCCAAGGAGGCCGAGGCCGACGGGCCGGAGGCGTCCGAGAGCGACGACGAGGCGACGAAGAAGTAGTCCGGACGCCCGAGCCCTCGCGACCCTCCGGTCGCGGGGGCTTTTGCCATCAGCGAACAAGGAGGGCGTTCTCTCGGTTTTGTCGGTCGCTCCAGGTAGGTTCAGGCTGTGAACGAAAACAAGCCTCTTGATCCCAGCACAGCCGGAGCGGCCCCCGGCTCCGTGGGCATGAGCGACTCGGTGTACCAGTCCCTGCTGGCGAACCGCATCATCTTCCTCGGCTCCGAGGTGAAAGATGAGAACGCCAACGCGATCTGCGCCCAGATGCTCCTGCTGAATGCGGAGGATCCGGAGAAGGATATCTACCTCTACATCAACTCCCCCGGTGGGTCGGTGACCGCCGGCATGGCGATCTTCGACACCATGCAGTGGATCAGCAACGACGTGGCGACCGTGGCGATGGGGCTCGCGGCGTCCATGGGTCAGTTCCTGCTGAGCGCGGGCACGAAGGGCAAGCGCTACGCGTTGCCGCACGCGAAGATCATGATGCACCAGCCGTCCGGTGGTCTGGGCGGCACGGCGTCCGACATCAAGATCCTCGCCGAGCAGATCATCCAGACGAAGAAGGAGATGGCCGAGCTCATCGCCGAGCACACGGGCAAGAGCATCGACCAGATCGAGTCCGACTCCGACCGCGACCGTTGGTTCACCGCTCAGGAGGCGCTGGAGTACGGGTTCATCGACCACGTGTACACCCGCGCCGCCGAGATCCTCGCCAACGACGCCCCGAACCAGTGAGGACGCGCATGACCACGATGACGAACACCCCGGCCCCGGGCGGGCTCGCTCCGCAGGGCCCCGGCATGGAGTACTACATTCCGCAGTGGGAGGAGCGCACGAGCTACGGCGTCCGGCGCGTCGATCCCTACACCAAGCTGTTCGAGGATCGCATCATCTTCCTCGGCACCCCGATCAGCGACGACATCGCGAACGCGGTGATGGCCCAGTTGCTGTGCCTGCAGTCGATGGATCCCGAGCGGCCCATCAGCATGTACATCAACAGCCCCGGCGGGTCGTTCACGGCGCTGACCGCGATCTACGACACGATGCAGTACATCAAGCCCGACGTGCAGACCGTGTGCCTGGGCCAGGCCGCCTCGGCGGCCGCCGTGCTGCTCGCGGCCGGCGCCAAGGGCAAGCGGCTCGCGCTGCCGAACAGCCGCATCCTGATCCATCAGCCTGCGACCGAGGGTGGGTACGGGCAGAGCTCCGACCTGGAGATCCAGGCGCGCGAGATCCTGCGCATCCGTACCCTGATGGAGAACATGCTGGCGAAAGACACGGGGCAGACGCCCGAGAAGGTCAGCAAGGATATCGAGCGTGACAAGTACCTCACGGCCGAAGAGGCGCGCGAGTACGGCATCATCGACGACATCCTGATGTCGCTGAAGGACGTTCAGAACTAAGTTCGATCCGGACCATCGAGACAAGGACGACGACATGGCGAGAATCGGGGAGACCTCTGATCTGCTCAAGTGTTCTTTCTGCGGAAAGAGCCAAAAGCAGGTGAAGAAGTTGATCGCCGGGCCGGGCGTGTACATCTGTGACGAGTGCATCGACCTGTGCAACGAGATCATCGAGGAGGAGTTCTCCGAGGGCCATGACGTCGGCCTTCTCGAGGAGCTGCCGAAGCCGCGGGAGATCTGCGAGTTCCTCGACAGCTACGTGATCGGGCAGGAGACGGCGAAGAAGGCGCTCGCCGTCGCCGTCTACAACCACTACAAGCGCGTGCAGGCGCAGGGGGCGTCCCCGTCGCGGCGGTCGCCCGACGACGAGCTGGTCGAGCTGGGCAAGTCGAACATCCTGCTCATCGGGCCGACCGGCTGCGGCAAGACGTACCTGGCGCAGACCCTCGCGCGCATGCTGAACGTGCCGTTCGCGATGGCCGACGCGACCGCGCTGACCGAGGCGGGGTACGTGGGGGAGGATGTGGAGAACATCCTGCTCAAGCTCATCCAGGCCGCCGATTTCGATGTGAAGAAGGCCGAGACCGGCATCATCTACATCGACGAGATCGACAAGGTCGCGCGCAAGAGCGAGAATCCGTCGATCACGCGCGACGTGTCGGGCGAGGGCGTCCAGCAGGCGCTGCTGAAGATCCTGGAGGGCACGACGGCGTCCGTGCCGCCGCAGGGCGGGCGCAAGCACCCGCACCAGGAGTTCATCCAGATCGACACGACGAACATCCTGTTCGTCGTCGGCGGCGCGTTTGCGGGGCTGGAGGAGATCATCAATGCCCGCGTCGGCAAGCGTCCGCTCGGGTTCAACAACGACCTCGCGCTGCGCAAGAAGGAATTCGCGAACCCGTTCGCGGAGGTACGTCCGGAAGACCTGCACAAGTTCGGCCTGATCCCCGAGTTCATCGGGCGCCTGCCCATGATCTCGACGGTGAACCCGCTCGATCGGGAGGCGCTGGTGCGCATTCTCGTCGAGCCGAAGAACGCGCTGATCAAGCAGTTCCGCAAGCTGTTCGAGCTCGACAGTGTCGACCTGGAGTTCTCCGACGAGGCCATCGAGGCGATCGCCGAACTGGCGCTCGATCGGGGCATCGGCGCGCGCGGGCTGCGGTCGATCCTGGAGGAGATCCTGCTCAACGTGATGTACCACGTGCCGAGCGAGGAAGACATCGCGCAGGTGAAGATCTCCGCCGAGGTCGTGCGTGACGGGGTCGAGCCGGTGCTCGTCCACCGTTCCCAGCTGAACCGGCGACGCAACAAGTCCGCCTGAGGCCGCGCGGCGTCCGGCCCGTGTGACGTGACTCTGCTGGGGGACGTTTCTCTGCTGCGTTCTCCCCAGCAGAGGGTGGAGAACGCAG
>CALMAD010000035.1 GCA_937859105.1 uncultured Propionibacteriaceae bacterium | reverse complement strand
TCGGCCTGTTCACCCGGCTCTCCGGCCTGCTGATGGCGGTGATGATGGGGTTCATCGCGGTCGTGTTCGTCGTGCCCACGAGCGGACTGATCGACGCCCGCACCGGCGGGCTCTCCGCCGAGTCGGCGCTGCTGTACGCCGTGCTGGGGCTCGCGCTGTTCTTCACCGGCGGCGGCCGGTCGTCGCTCGACCACGCCATCGGTTCCGGACGCCGCGAGCGCCGGGCCGTCAAGCACAGCGAACGCGTCGACCCGGTCGCCTGACCGGACGCCCCACCCGCACCGAGGGTCGCCCCACCCGGGGCGGCCCTCGCGGCGTCCGGTCGCTAGTCGGGCAGCCGCCAGGTGTGCACCGGGGCGTTCGTGTGCATCTGTTCCACGTACAGGGCGGTCATGGCGCGCAGCGCGTCGGGGCGGTCCAAGCCGGACGCCTCCAGCCGCCGCACCGCCGCCGCCTGCCACTCGGCCCCATTCACGCCGGTCAGGCAGCGGCCCTCGATGACGCCCAGGTAGCGCTCGATGACCCCTGCGTCCACGCCCCACCGCTGCAGCCCCTCGCGGGCGAGCGGCAGCAGGTGACGCAGCGTCAGCTCGCTCGCCGGCATCTCCCCGAGCCCCGGCCAGTACAGCGACGCGTCGATGCCGATCCGGGCCCCGGCGATGAAGTTCTCCTCGGCGCTCGAGAAGGCCATGCGCGTCCAGAGGGGCCGCTCGTCCTCCGCGAGGACGCGCAGCGTCCCGTAGTAGAACGCCGCGTTCGCGAGCGTGTCGATGATGGTCGGCCCGGCGGGCAGTACCCGGTTCTCGACGCGCAGGTGCGCGCTTCCGCCGACCGTGTCGTAGATGGGCCGGTTCCAGCGGTAGATCGTGCCGTTGTGGAGGCTCATCTCGTCGAGCGCCGGGGTGCCGCCGGCGTCCAGAATCGCCTGAGGATCCTCGTCGCCCACCTCGGGCAACAGGGCCGGAAAGTAGCGGGTGTTCTCCTCGAACAGGTCGAAGATCGACGTGATCCACCCTTCGCCGAAAAACACCCGCGGCCGGACGCCCTGATTCTTCAGCTCGATCGGCCGGGTGTCCGTCGCCTGGGTGAACACCTCGGTGCGCGACTCGGCCCACAGGTGTTTGCCGAAGAAGAACGGCGAGTTGGCCGCGAGAGCGAGTTGCGGGCCGGCGAGAAGTTGCGCGGCGTTCCAGTGGCGGTCGAAGGCGTCCGGGGAGACCTGCAGGTGCAACTGGACCGATGTGCAGGCCGACTCCGCGGCGATCGAGCCGGTGAATTCGGAGAGGTGCTCGGAGGTGCCGTGAATATCGAGGAAGATATCCTCGCCGCGCGACGTCAGGATGGCCGCGTTCAGCGCCTCGTAGCGGGCGTTGTCGCTCATCCAGTCGCCGGCGAACGTCTCGGGCGTGACGGTCGGCAGCATCCCGATCATCACGATGTGGCTGCCGACCTCGTTGCTGCGGGCCTCGGCCTTGTTCAGGGACGCCCGCAGGTCCCGCTCCAGATCGAGCAGGTTCGACCCGCGCAGCGTCCGGGGGCTCACGTTGAACTCGATGTTGAACCGCGCCAGCTCGGTTTGGTACTCGGGGTCGGCGATCGCGTCGAGCACGTCGGCGTTCTGCATGCGCGGCTCGAAGTTCTCATCGACCAGGTTCAACTCGATTTCGAGGCCCGACATCGGCTCGTCGAAGTCGAAGAGGTCGCGCGCGAGCATCTGCTCGAGCACGTCGAGGTCGCTCAGCACCTTGTCGCGGAACCGTGCCCGCTGTTCGCGCGTGTACGAGCGCGCGGAGGTCTCTCGGCCCATAAGCGATCTTCGCACGGATGCCCCCGGCGCAACACCTCTGGCAAGGGGTTTCGGACGCCGGCCCGTGTGCGTTTCTATGCGGCGTTGTCCACCCTGGAGTGTGGGGAACGCAGCACTGAAACGTCACAGGGGGCGCGTCAGCCCGGCAGGCCGACCGCGTCGAGCCAGTCGGCGACGACACGGCGTCCGATCGGCTCCAAGGTCGGGCCGAGGCGGGCGGCGTCCTCGCGGATGACCCGCGGGTCGAGCCCGTTCGCGCCGATCTGATGCGCGTGCCCGATCAGCCAGCGGTCGATGCGGGACGGGTCGGCCTCCAGATGGAACTGCAGCCCCAACGCGGACGCCGTCGCGAACGCCTGCACCGGCGTCGTCGCCGTGGACGCCAGCGACTCGACGCCCTCCGGCAGCACGATGCGGTCGCCGTGCCAGTGCAGCACCGGGACGCCCGCCAGCGGCGCGAGCACGGACGCCTCGCCCGCGGCCGTCAGGTCGACCGGCGCCCAACCGATCTCGGCGTCCCCCGCCCGGAGGCCCCCGCCGAGCGCCCGCGCGATGAGTTGCGCGCCCAGGCACACGCCCAACACGGGACGCCCGGCGTCCAGCCGCCGGCGGATCAGGGCCAACTCGGCGTCCAGGAACGGGTGCAGCGCCTCGTCGCGGGCCCCGATCGGGCCGCCCAGGATGACGAGCAGGGCGGGGTCGGCGTCCTCGAGTTCGGACACCGGGTCGACGCCGGCGTCCCAGTAGCGGGCCACCAGCCCCCGGTTGGCGAGCACGGGCGCGACGACGCCGAGATCCTCGAACGAGACGTGTCGCAGCGCCAGGACGGTGGGGTCGGCCATCGGGATCTCCCTCGGTGTGGGGTGTGGCTGAGGCCGTCCACGCTACCGAGGCAGAGCGGCATGAGCGAGGGATTGGGTCCGCAAGAACCGGACGCGACGAGCGGCGCGCCGACGCTCGCCGGCCAGGCCCTACCGGTGCCAGTCGGCGAGCCGTGCGGCGAGCACCCGGTTGCTGTCTTCGAAGGCCGCGAGGTTCGCCTCCTTGGTTCCGCCCATGAGGAAGCCGCCCACGTGGTCGCCGGGCAGCCAGAAGAGGTGCCCGGCGCCGGGGTACACATGTGCTTCACCGAGCGCGCCCTTGGCCCGCGCCAGATCGACCGCGGCGACGTCGCCCTGCCACATCTGGTCGTCGCTGCCGGCGAACGTGAGCAGGTGCCCGCGCAGCGTGGTGATGTCGATCCTGGCCGCCGCGGCGTCCGGATCGCGGGCGGTGGATGTCTCGTAGGTCGTCCGGAGCCGCATGGGCGTGTTCAGCAACCGCGGCACCATCATGTCGGCCAGACCCTGCGGCGAGCTGTACTGGAAGCGCACGTATGGTAGCTCTCGGCCCTGCCACGTCCACGACGACCCGGGCGCCGCGTAGTCGAGGCCCTGGTACACGTACTCACCAGGCGAGTAGGCGACGACGTTGTCGATGCGCGGGTAGTACGTCGGCAGCAGCGAGACCAGCTCGCCGCCCTTCGAGACGCCCACGACCGTGACGGGCGCCGCCGACGACGCGTGGGCGTCCACGTACTGAAGCACCTCGCCGAAGAACTCCAGCGGAACCTTGTCCAGCGTCGGCCGCTGGTTCTCCTGGCCGAAGAAGAACAGGGCAAGCACCTCGTAGCCCTGGTCGGCGAGCCGGTTGGCGAGGTCCCAATTGCAGCCGCCGTCGGAGCCCCCGAACGTGACGACGACGCCGCGATGGGTGACGCGGTCGGGCTTGAGGTGGAAGCCGTTGAGGTACGTGCCGGTGACGTGCGTGACGCCCACCCCCGGACGCCCGCTGTACGTCGAGAGATCCGCCGGGTTCTCCCTCCGCAGCGCGGGTTGCGGGTAGCGCCACCCGTTGATCCCCAGCACCACGAGCACGATCAACGCGAGGGCGACGACCGCGCCCACGATCCACAGCAGAACCTTGCCGAGCTTCCTCACGCCGCCCATCATCCATCGCCGTGCGCTACGCGCGACAAGTGACGCTCCCGGCGAGACGCGTCGGGAAGGCGAGCGGAAAACAGGCGCCCGCGGCGTCCCACGAACGGGACGCCGCGG
>CALMAD010000034.1 GCA_937859105.1 uncultured Propionibacteriaceae bacterium | reverse complement strand
CCTCGGGCACCCGGCCAGCACACCTAGACTGGCCGGGTGCCCGAACCGTCTCTGTCGTGTGAGTCGGTCACCGTCGACCTCGGCGGCCGCCGCATCCTCGACGACCTCTCCTTCACCGCCGCCCCCGGCCGCGTCACCGCCCTGCTCGGGCCCAACGGGGCCGGCAAGACGACCACGATCCGCTGTTGCACGGGGCTGCTGCGTCCGGGGTCCGGGCGCGTCCGCGTCCTGGGGGGCTCGCCCGGAGAGCCCGGCGTCGCGGCGCGCGTCGGGCTGATGCCCCAGTCGACGGGCGCGTGGTCGGGCGTCCGGCCGGCGGAGCTGCTCGCCTACCTGGCCTCGCTCTACGCCCGCCCCCAGCCCGTCGCGGGCCTGGTGGAGGCGCTCGGGCTCGGCGACTTCACCTCGACCCCCTACCGGCGCCTGTCGGGCGGGCAGAAGCAGCTGGTGAACCTCGCGGGCGCCCTCGTCGGGCGTCCGGCGCTGGTCTTCCTCGACGAGCCCACCGCCGGGCTCGACCCGCACGTGCGGCACCGGGTCTGGCAGCTCATCGCGTCCCTGGCCGCCGACGGCGTCGCCGTCCTGCTGACCACCCACGCGATGGATGAGGCGGAGAAGCTCGCCGACCATGTGTGGATGATGGACGCCGGGCGCATCGTGCTCGACGGCTCGGTGCCGGAGCTCACGCGCTCCGGCTCGCTGGAGGACGTGTTCCTCGCCCACACCCGCGGAGGTGCCGCGTGAGCCTCTCCTTCGTCCCGGACGCCGTGGCCGCCCCCCGCGGCCGGCGTGTGCTGCGGCACGCGCGGCTGGAGGCGTCCCTGCTGCTGCGCAACGGCGAGCAATTGCTGCTCGCCCTGGTCATCCCGATCGCGCTGCTGGTGGCCGGCCTGGCCTTCGGCGGACGCCTCGGGCTCGACCCGGCCACGTTCCCGGAGTCGGTGCTCGCGCTGGCCGTGTGGTCGACGTCGTTCACCTCGCTCGCGATCAACACCGGCTTCGAGCGCCGCTACGGCGTGTTCGAACGCCTGGCCGCGACGCCCCTGTCGCGCGGGGACCTGGTGGCCGGCAAGGCGCTCGCCACGGCGTCCATCGCGGGGGCTCAGTTGGTCGTGATCGCCGTCGTGGCGGTCGCGCTGGGCTGGCGTCCGACGCCCGGGCCGCTCGGCTCGCTGCTCGCGCTCGTCGGCGCCGCGCTCGGCCTGGTCGCGTTCGCCGGCGCCGCGCTGGCCCTCGCCGGACGCCTCCGCGCCGAGGCGACGCTCGCCGTCGCGAACCTCATCTACCTCGCCGTCGCGGCCGGCGGCGCGCTGGTGATCCCGGTGTCGGCCTACCCGGCGGCCCTGCGCCCGGCGCTCGCGGCCCTGCCCAGCGGCGCGCTCGGCGAGCTGCTGCGCGCGTGGGCGTCCGGAGGGGCCCCGCTGTGGCCCGTCGGCGTCCTGGCCGCCTGGGCGTCCGTGTTCTGGCTCGTCGCACGAAAGGCCTTCCGATGGACCTCCTGAGCTCGCCGCGGGCGCTTCGCCGCTGGGCGGTGGCGTCCCTGATCGCGAACATCGTGATCGTCTGGACGGGGTCGCTCGTCCGGCTCACGAAGTCGGGCCTCGGCTGCTCGACGTGGCCGCGCTGCACCCCCGACTCGTACACCCCGGTCGCCGAGTCGGGCGTCCACGGCCTGATCGAGTTCGGCAACCGCCTGCTGACGTTCGTGCTGATCGCCGTGGCGATCGGCACCTTCTTGAGCGCCGTGCGCCACGTGCGTGCCGGACGCCTCGACCGCCGCGCCGTCCGGCTCACCGTCTACGTCGGCCTGGGCATCATCGCCCAGGCGGTCATCGGGGGCATCTCGGTGCGGCTGCAGTTGAACCCGTGGGTGGTCGGGCTGCACCTCGTGGCGTCCGTCCTGCTGATCTGGTGGTGCGTCGAGCTCGTGCACCTCGCCTTCCTCATTCCCCCGGTCGTCGCCGACGGACGCCGCATCACGCTGGGGCGCGCGATCGGCCTCCTCGGCATCGCCGTGATCTTCCTCGGGGTGATCGTCACCGGGGCCGGCCCGAACGCCGGCGACGGTGCGGCGCAGCGCAGCGGCCTGCCGCTCGAGGCCACGGCGAAGGTGCACGCGTGGGCGGTGTGGCTGCTCGTCGCGCTGACCGTCGCCGGGCTCGTCACGGCAGCCGACCTGCGGCTGCGGCGCCTCTACGCGGGCCTGCTGGCGGTGGAGGTCGTGCAGGGCGTGATCGGCTACGTGCAGTACTTCAACCACCTGCCGCTCGGCATCGTGTTCTGGCACATGGTCGGCACGACGCTCTTCGTGGCGGCGCTCGCGCACCTGCAACTCGCCCTCCCCCGCCCCGGCCGGGTGGGGGATCAGGAGATCAGCGGGTCGAGCGCGGCGGCGAGGAAGACGACGGCCAGGTAGGTGTTCGACGCGTGGAACAGCCGCATGGGCTGCAGCGCGGCGTCCGTCTGGCCGGCCCGGGCGCGTTGGTCGAGCCGAACGGCCTCGACGAGGATCCACACCCCCATCGCCCCGGCGACGACCGGGTACAGCCAGCCGGTGCCGGCGACCGGCCACAGGAGCAGGCTCGTGGCGATCATGAGCACCGAGTAGACGAGGATCTGCCGGGTGACGTAGGGCGCCTCCTTCACCACCGGCAGCATCGGCACCGCCGCGCCCGCGTAGTCGTCGCGGTACCGCAGCCCGAGCGCCCAGGTGTGCGGCGGCGTCCACCAAAAGACGATGAGGAACAGGATCAGGGGCGGCCACGCGACCGCGTCGGTCACGGCCGTCCACCCGATCAACGGCGGGAAGCAGCCCGCGATGCCGCCCCAGACGATGTTCGACGGGGTGGTGCGCTTCAGCCACAGCGTATAGACGAACACGTAATAGGCGGTCGCGAGCAGCGCGAGGCCGGCCGACAGCCAGTTCGCCCCCAGCCCGAGGATCAGCGTCGACGCGACGGTCAGCGCCCACGCGAACGCGTACGCGGACCGTTTGGGGATCAGGTGTCGCACCATCGGACGCCGCCGCGTGCGCCGCATCTGCTCGTCGATGTCGCGGTCGATGATCGAGTTGAACGAATTCGCACCGGCGGCGGACATCGCCCCACCGATCAGGGTGACGGCGACCAGCGCCGGCTCGGGGATGCGACCGGCGGCGAGGAACATCGCGGGGATCGTCGTGACGAGCAGCAGCTCGACGATGCGCGGCTTCGTCAACGCCAGATAGGCCTTCATCGTGGCCGCGACCGTGGGCGTCGACGACGCCTCAGCGGCCACCTGCGACGTCTCCCCCGCGGCTGAATGAAAACGAATGATGGCCCTCCCGCCTGCTCGCGATGAGTGTAGACGGTTGTGCAGCGAGGGGTCGACGCCCGTCTCGACGCTTCCAGTCGTTACACGCGCCGGATAGGGTTCTAAACGAGGGCGGCCCCAGCCGCCACTGGCGACGAACCAATTCAGGGAGAACCTCATGAACGAGCGATTGAAGGCCCTCGCCGACGCCGGCGTATCCATCTGGCTGGACGATCTGTCCAGGGGTCGGCTCACGAGCGGCAACCTGGCCCAGTTGATCTCGGAGAACTCGGTCTCCGGCGTCACGACGAACCCGACGATTTTCGCGGCCGCGCTGAAGCACGGCGCCGACTACGCCGATCAGGTGGCCGAGCTCGCGGACGCCGACGTCTCGACCGCGATCAAGCAGTTGTGCTCCACCGACGTGCGCAACGCGTGCGACCTCTTCTTCGACGTCTACGCCTCCTCCGCCGGCTACGACGGCCGCGTCTCCATCGAGGTCGAGCCGGGGCTCGCCCGCGAGACGCAGGCCACCATCGACCAGGCCGCCGAGCTACACGGGCTGGTCGACCGCGAGAACGTGCTCATCAAGATCCCGGCGACCAAGGAGGGCCTGCCGGCCATCACCCAGACCATCGCGAACGGGATCTCCGTCAACGTGACGCTGATCTTCTCCGAAGATCGCTACCGCGAGGTCATGGACGCCTACCTCACCGGCCTCGAGCAGGCCGCCGAGGCGGGGAAGGACCTCTCCACGATCCACTCGGTGGCGTCCTTCTTCATCTCGCGCGTCGACACCGAGGTGGACAAGCGCCTGGGCGACCACGACGAGCTGAAGGCGAAAGCCGGCATCGCGAACGGCCTGGTGGCCTACTCGGCGTTCGAGGAGGTCTTCGGCGGGGAGCGCTTCAAGGCGCTCGAGGTCAAGGGCGCGAACAAGCAGCGCCCGCTGTGGGCGTCCACGGGCACGAAGGACCCGGCGCTGCCGGATACGCTGTACGTGACCAACCTGGTCGTCGACGGCTGCGTCAACACGATGCCGGAGAAGACGATGCAGGCCTTCGCCGATCACGGCGAGGTCGGCGAGACCATGGAGGGTCGGGGCAACGAGGGTCGGGCGATCCTCGCGGCCATCGAAGCGGCCGGCGTCGATCTCGACGACGTGTTCGCGGTGCTGGAGGACGAGGGCGTCCAGAAGTTCGTCGTGTCGTGGGACGAACTGGTCGAGTCCGTCAAGGACGCCCAGGCGTCCGCCAAGTAGCCCATCGGAGAGCCATCCGTGAGTGAGCGACCCTACGTCAACCCGCTGCGCGACCCTCGGGATCGCCGGCTACCCCGCGTCGCCGGGCCCTGCGCCCTGGTGATGTTCGGGGTGACCGGCGACCTGGCGCGCAAGAAGCTGCTGCCGGCCATCTACGACCTCGCCAACCGGGGTCTGCTGCCTCCCGGCTTCGGGTTGGTGGGGTTCGCTCGCCGCGACTGGTCCACCGAGCAGTTCGCGAACTATTGTCGCGAGGCTATTCAGGAGCGCGCGCGGACGCCGTTCCGCGACGAGGTCTGGCGCCAGTTGAACGAGGGCATCCGCATCGTCAACGGTGCGTTCGACGACGACCAGGCCTTCGAGTCCCTCAAACGGACGCTGCAGGAGCTCGACGAGACCCAGGGCACCGAGGGCAACCACGCCTACTACCTGTCGATCCCGCCGCGCGGGTTCGACATCGTCGTGAGCCAGCTCGAGAAGCACCGCATGGTCGACAAGTCGGTCGAGACGCCGTGGAACCGCGTCGTCATCGAGAAGCCGTTCGGCCACAACCTCGCCAGCGCCATCGACCTGGAGAAGAAGGTCGAGAGCGTGTTCAGCGCCAACTCGGTCTTCCGCATCGACCACTACCTGGGCAAGGAGACGGTGCAGAACCTGCTGGCGCTGCGGTTCGCGAACCAGCTCTTCGAGCCGATCTGGAACCGCAACTACGTCGACCACGTCCAGATCACGATGGCGGAAGACATCGGCATCGGCGGGCGGGCCGGCTACTACGACGGCATCGGCGCGGCGCGCGACGTCATCCAGAACCACCTCCTGCAGTTGCTCGCGCTCACCGCGATGGAGGAGCCGACCTCCTTCGACGCGGCCCAACTCCGGGCGGAGAAGGAGAAGGTCCTCGGGGCCACGCGGCCGCCCCGCAGCCTGAAGTCCCACACCGCGCGCGGGCAGTACCTCGCCGGCTGGGCCGGCGGCGAGAAGGTGCTCGGCTATCTCGACGAGGAGGGCATCGCCGGAACCTCCCAGACCGAGACCTACGCGGCGATCAGGGTCGACATCGACAACCGGCGCTGGGCCGGCGTCCCGTTCTATCTGCGGGCGGGCAAGCGGCTCGCGAGCCGCGTCACCGAGATCGCGCTCATCCTGCGCACGGCCCCGCACCTGCCGTTCACCGACACCGACACCGAGGCGCTCGGCAGCAACTCCCTCGTCATGCGCATCCAGCCGGACGAGGGCATCACGCTGCGGTTCGGGGCCAAGGTGCCCGCGACGCAGATGGAGATCCGCGACGTCACGATGGACTTCGCCTACGGCACGTCGTTCGCCGAGTCGAGCCCCGAGGCGTACGAGCGGCTGATCCTGGACGTCTTCCTCGGCGACCCGCCGCTCTTCCCGCAGGCGCGGGAGGTGGAGTTGTCGTGGGAGATCCTCGACCCGATCCTCGACTACTGGGCGGCCAAGAAGCACCAGCCCGAGGGCTACGCCTCCGGCACGTGGGGCCCCGAGTCCGCCCACGCCATGCTCGCCCGCGACCATCGCGCCTGGCGCCGTCCCTGAGAGGAGCTCGCCATGATCAAGACGCTCAAGTGGACGAACGCCCAAGAGATCCAGAACGCGCTCACCGACGCCCGGCACAACGTCGGGTCGGCGTCCGGGCTGGTCTTCACGCTGCTCGTGATCACCGACCTGCACGACTACTCGGCGGTTCTGGACGCCTGCGTCGAGGCCGGCCGCGAGCACCCGTCGCGGCTCATCATCGTGACGAACGGCATGGCCAAGGCCGACCGGCTCGACGCCGAGGTCCACATCGGGGAGGACGTGCCGGGCGAGATCATCTCGCTGCGGTTCCAGGGCGAGTTGGCGAACCACCGGGAGACCGTCGTCCTGCCGCTGCTGCTGGCGGACTCCCCCGTCATCGCCTGGTGGCCGGGGGCCGCGCCGGCGTCCCTGCGCGACGACCCGCTCGGCGCGCTCGCGAACCGGCGCATCACGGACGCCATGGGCGCCCAAGCCCCGCTGCAGGCCCTTGAGCTGCGTGCCCACCACATGACCCCCGGCGACGCCGACCTCACGTGGACCCGGCTGACCCCGTGGCGCGCGCTGCTCGTGAGCGCGCTCGACCAGTACCCCGAGAAGGTCACCAAGATCGAGGTGACGGCCGAGCCGAACAACGCGGCGGGCGTCCTGCTGGCCGCCTGGCTCGACGACCGGCTGCCCTGCCCGGTGACGGTCTCGGAGAGCGAAGTCGGCCTTGGGGTCACGTCGGTCATCATGTCGATGGAGGGCGGCGACATCAGCATCCGCCGGGTGGACGGCCGGATGGCGACCTATTCGGCGCCCAAGACGCCGAAGCGGATCGTCGCGCTGCGCCGACGCT
This sequence comes from uncultured Propionibacteriaceae bacterium, assembly GCA_937859105.1. Classification (GTDB taxonomy): domain Bacteria; phylum Actinomycetota; class Actinomycetes; order Propionibacteriales; family Propionibacteriaceae; genus Propioniciclava. The sequence continues at coordinate 306 of CALMAD010000034.1, read as the reverse complement.
CGGTCAGCCAGCTCCTCACCGAGGAACTGCGCCGCATGGATACCGACGAGGTTCTCCAGTCGACGATGAAGCAACTGCTGCGCCGCACCGAAAAGCCCGAACGCCAGGCCGTCGCGGCCGTCCCGGGCGACGAGCAGATCGCGAAGGCCAAGGACAGCCAGATCGAATGACCGCCATCCACCGTTACGCGGACCCCCCGAGCCTCGCCGCCGGCGCGGCGAGGCGTCTGCTGCAGCGGCTGATCCAGTTGCAGACCGACGACCGAGTCGCCCAGTTGTGCCTCACCGGCGGGCGGATCGCCAACCG
>CALMAD010000033.1 GCA_937859105.1 uncultured Propionibacteriaceae bacterium | reverse complement strand
CGGCGACGGCGTGACCGTCGCGGGGGTCACCTCCGGGACGCCGGCCGCGCGCGCCGGCCTCACCACCGGCGACACGATCACCGCGCTGAACGGACGGACGGTCGCCAGCCAGGCCGACCTGTCGGCCGCGCTGGAGCTGCTCGACCCGGGCCAGCGAGTGACCCTGACGTGGGTGGACGCCTCCGGCAACACCCACCAGGCGACTCTCACGCTCGCGAAGAGCCTGGTCAACTGAAGCTGCCCTCGGGATCCCGCCGGCGTCTGGGGTGGTGCGGGATCCCGGGGGCCCTCTCCCTCGTCATGGCAGGCTAAACAGTGCAAGGATGCCTCGTGCCGGTGTGACGGGCGGCGTGTCCACCACCGGCAGTTCGACTCTCGCGAAGGACATCCCGCCCATGCACCCCTACCCCCCGGTCCCGCCTCAGGCGCCCCCGCCGCCGCGGCCGCGCCGCTCGACGCGCCGGGCGGTTCTGCTGGGCGTGCTGGTCGCGCTCGTCGCGGACCTGATCGTGCTCGGCCTGCTGCCGGGCGCGATCGGCGGCGCCACCCCGACCCTGCCCGGCCGGACGCCGACGGCGGGCGCGGGGCTCCCGGGCCTCCCCGGCATTCCGGGCGGGCCGACGGCGCCGGGGACGACGAGCCCGACGCGCGCGCCGGCGTCCGCGCGGCCGTTCGACCCGAACGGAGCCGAGGTCCGGGTCGACGACGACATCCGGCGCGGGCTCGCGCTCATCAGGGTGACGATGCCGAACCAGTCGGGCGCCGGCACCGGCATGGTGCTCACCTCCGACGGGCAGGTGCTGACGAACTACCACGTCGTCCGGTCGACGTCGCTGATCCGCGTCACGATCGCGAGCACGGGCGCGCGCTACGACGCGACGCTCGTGGGGCGGGACGCGACGAAGGACGTCGCGCTGCTGCAGTTGCGCGGGGCGTCCGGGCTGGAGACCATCACCCCTGACCAGGACCCGGTGTCGGTGGGCGACGTGACCGTCGCGGCGGGCAACGCCGACGGCCAGGGCTACATCTCGGCGTTCAGCGGGCGGGTGACGGCGACCGACCGCAGCATCCGGGTGCGCGGGCAGACCCAGTACGACCCCGAGGAGACGCTGACCGGGCTCGTCGAGACGACCGCGCACGCAGAGCCGGGCGATTCGGGCGGCGCCATGTTCGACAGCCAGCTCGAGGTGCTCGGCATGACGACCGCCGGCAGCACGACGGGACGGTCGGCCAGCTACGCCGTCCCGATCGCGGACGCCTTGGCCGTCGTCGACCAGGTGCGGCGGGGCGACGAGTCCGGAACCGTCGTGATCGGGCCCAAGCCGTACCTCGGCATCGTGGCCCAGCGCGCCGAGTCGAGCCGCGGGGTGGCCGTGCAGTCGGTCGAGAACGGCAGCGCCGCCTCCCGGGCCGGCCTGCGGGCCGGCGACACGATCGTCGCGCTCGACGGCGTCAGCGTCCGGTCGCACGCCGAACTGTCCGCCGCCCTGGACCGTCTGCAGCCGGGCCAGCGCGTCCCCATCGCGTGGATCTCCGCCGGGGGCGCCCAGCGCACCGCCGACGTCACCCTCGGGACGAGTTCGCTGAACTGACGCCCGGGGCGTCCGGGGCGAGGCTGGCACGGTCGGCGTCGCGCACCGTCGCCGGCGCCGTGGGGCCGTCGTGGGGCGCCCGGCCGGGGCGTCCTTCTCACTCCACGAGGTAGCCGTCGCGGACGAGTTCGCGGACGCGGGGGGTGAGGTCCGCGCGGAGCGCCGCGGCGTCCACGTCGAGCAGGGTCGCGATGGCGTCGATGATCTGCCCGGCGGTGAGGTCGCCGTCGGACGCCCCCGCGAACGCCGCCAACCCGCTGTCGGCCTCTACCGCGCGGCCGAGCCCGTAGGACTGGCGCAGGACGATGTGCTCGGGGTCCGGCTCGCCGGGGCGTCCGGTGGTCTCCTGGACGACGCCGGGATGCAGGCGCCACCGCGTGGCGAGCAGCGCGTCGTCGGGGACGCCGGCCAGGTCGACCGCCCGCTGCTGGGCCGCCAAGGCGTCCCCGATCGGCTGGTGGACGGCGTGGGGCCACTGCTCGACGCGGATATCGGGCACGTCGCGCCCAGCCTGCCGCAGCGACACCCAGCCCATGCCGACCCCCTCGATGCCGAGGGCGTCGAGGTAGCCGATCCACTCGCGGTACCGTTCGCGGTAGTCCGGGCGCCAATTGGTGCCGGCGTCGCTGAGCCAGATCTCGGCGTATTCGTAGGGGTCGAGGCGCTCGCGCTCGATGACGAGGCCGTCGCAGCCGGTGGGGCGGATCCAGCCGGCGAGCCGCTCCTCGAAGGGCTCGCCGCGCAGAATCGCCCAGTTGCACAGCACCTGCATCGTGCCGTCCGGGTTCAGGCGCCGGCCGCCGCCGGTGACGACCTGCTCGACGAGCCGGTCGCCCGGGAGGCTGCCTTCGCGGTACGTCAGCCGGTGCACGGAGGGCGGCGACATGACGAACGGCGGGTTCGTCACGATCAGGTCGAACCCCTCGTCGGCGACCGGCTCGTAGAGGGAGCCGAACCGCAGGTCGGCGTCCACTCCGTTGAGGCGGGTCGTGACGCCGGCGAGCGCGAGAGCGCGCTGGTTGACGTCCGTGGCGATCACGTGCCCGGCGTGCTGGGCGAGGTGCAGCGCTTGGACGCCGCAGCCCGTGCCCAGGTCGAGCGCCCGCCCGACCGGGCGGCGCTGGGTCAGTTGCGCGAGCGTCGTGGACGCCGGCGAGACTCCGAGGACGAAATCGGGACGCGTCTCGTTGGGC
>CALMAD010000032.1 GCA_937859105.1 uncultured Propionibacteriaceae bacterium | reverse complement strand
CCGTCGGTTCACCCTCCAACAATGCCGAAACATACTCGCGCAGGCGGGCGTCCCCCTCCGGCGGGGTGAAGCCGACCGCCTTGATCTTGTCGAGCAAGAGGGTGCTGTGCACCGGTCGCGCGGCGAGCGTCTTCCCTTGCCCGTAGGCCTGAGTGGTCGTCGGCGTCACGTCGGACGCCTCGTGCCCCGTCAGCTCGAACACCCGCTTCGCGACGTCGCACCAGGTCACGATCGGGCCGTCGCACGTGAGGTTGTACGTGCCGAAAGCAGCATTCGTGTGGAGCAAATGGAGGATTCCCGCGGCCAGGTCGTCGGCGAATGTGAGGCGTCCGTATTGATCGTCGACGACGGCCGGTTTCACGCCGCGGGACGCCAGGTCCGCCATCGTGCGGACGAAATTCTTTCCGTCCCCGATCACCCACGACGTCCGGATCAGATAATGCCGGGGCAGGGTCGCGAGCAGCGCGTCGGCCGCGGCCTTCGTCTGGCCGTAGACGCCGAGGGGGCTGACCGGCTCGTCCTCGCCGTGATCGGTGCTCGTGCCGTCGAACACGTAGTCGGTGGAGACCCCGACCAGCGTGATGCGCCGGGACCGAGCCACCTCGACGAGGTTCGCGACGCCGCCCACGTTGAGCCGCCAGGCGGCGATGCGGCCGGTCTCGGACTCGGCGGCGTCGACCGCTGTGTGCGCGGCCGCGTTGATGATCGTGGTCACGCCCTGCCACGGGTACGCGGCGACGGCCGCGGCGTCCGTGATGTCGAGATCCGCGTGGGTGAGCGCGACGGCGTCCGGGAGGGCCTTCGCGAGCGCCCGGCCGAGCTGGCCGCCGGCGCCGACGATGACCGTCTTCGCGGGCGGGAACGGGGTCACGTCGGCGAGCATCGGGTGCTCGCGGTCGGCGTCCGAGATCGTCGCTTCCGTCAGCGGGATCGGCCACGCGATCCCGAGTGCCGGGTCGGCCAGGTTCACGAACGTGTAGGACGCCTTCGCCTCGAGGCTCCAGTGGTCGTTCACCAGGTACGAGTACGCCGTGCGCGGCTCGAGGGCCTGGTAGCCGTTCGCCACGCCGCGGGGGATGTAGACGGCCTGATCCGGGCCGAGTTCGAGCGTGAAGGTCTCGCCGAAGCTCGGGCCCTCGCGCAGGTCGACCCACGCGCCGAGGATGCGGCCGGTCGCGAGGGAGATCAGCTTGTCCCACGGCTCGGCGTGCAGGCCGCGGGTGACCCCGGCCTCCTCGTTGTAGCTCATGTTGTTCTGCACCGGCTCGAAGTCGGGCAGGCCGAGCGCGACCATCTTGGCGCGCTGCCAGTTCTCCTTGAACCAGCCGCGGGAATCCCCGTGCAGGGGCAGGTCGATGACCAGGACCCCGGGAATGTTCGTGGTCCGGACAGACAGCTCTTTCACATCGTCTCCTCGGCGCCGGTCACTGACCGGTCCGCGCGTACTTGGCCTCGGTGGCTTCCTTCATCGGACGCCACCATGCCTCATTCGCTCGGTACCAGTCGATGGTCGCGGCGAGCCCCGCCTCGAAGTCGCGGAATCGGGGCTGCCAGCCCAGCTCGGTGCGCAGCTTGGTCGAGTCGATCGCGTAGCGCATGTCGTGGCCGGGGCGGTCGTTGACGTGGTCGTAGGCGTCCGCCGGCTGGCCCATCAACTGCAGGATCAGCTCGATGACGTCCTTGTTGTTCTTCTCGCCGTCGGCGCCGATGAGGTAGGTCTCGCCGAGGCGTCCGGATTCTATGATGCGCAGGACGGCCGCGTTGTGGTCGTCGACGTGGATCCAGTCGCGGACGTTCTGCCCGGCGCCGTACAGCTTCGGCCGGACGCCGTCGATCAGGTTGGTCACCTGCCGCGGGATGAACTTCTCCACGTGCTGGAACGGGCCGTAGTTGTTCGAGCAGTTGCTGATCGTGGCCCGGACGCCGAAGCTGCGCACCCAGGCGCGCACCAGCAGGTCGGAGCCGGCCTTCGAGGAGGAGTAGGGGCTGGACGGGTTGTAGGGCGTCGTCTCGTGGAAGCGCTCGGGGTCGTCGAGTTCGAGGTCGCCGTAGACCTCGTCGGTCGAGATGTGGTGGTAGCGCTTGTCGTGCTTCCGGACGGCCTGCAGCAGCGTGAACGTGCCGACCAGGTTGGTCTGGATGAAGGGGGAGGGGTCGTTCAACGAGTTGTCGTTGTGGGATTCGGCGGCGAAGTGCACGACGACGTCGGAGTCGGCGACGAGCCGGTCGACGAGGTCGGCGTCACACACGTTGCCGACCACGAGCGAGACACGGTCGGCCGGCAACCCCTCGAGCGACGCCTTGTTTCCCGCGTAGGTGAGGGCGTCGAGAACGATGACCCGATGCTCCGTGTGATCGAGAAGGTGCCGAACGAAGTTAGTGCCGATGAATCCGGCGCCGCCGGTCACGAGATAGGTCCCCATGCCGAGCATCATAAACCGAGGGGAGGTTGAGCCCCCAAGCGAGTGCTGCAACTCAACAACGATGCGTGACGCGGCCACCGGTGTACGGCAAACTGAGGGCCATGCGCGGAATCATTCTCGCGGGTGGCTCAGGCACCCGCCTGCACCCCATCACCCAGGCGACCTCGAAGCAACTCGTCCCGGTCTACGACAAGCCGATGATCTATTATCCCTTGTCAACGCTGATGTTCGCCGGCATCCGCGACGTGCTGGTGATCACGACGCCGCACGAGCAGGACGCCTTCCAGCGCCTGCTGCGCGACGGCTCGCAGTTCGGCATCAACCTCTCCTACGCCGTGCAGCCCGAGCCGAAGGGGCTCGCGCAGGCGTTCACGATCGGCGCCGATTTCGTGCGCGGCGAAAAGGCCGCGTTGGTGCTGGGCGACAATATCTTCTACGGCCCCGGCTTGGGGCGTCAGTTGAACCGTTTCGCGAATATCGACGGTGCGGCTGTATTCGCCTATTGGGTGAACAATCCGCGGGCGTACGGCGTCGTGGAGTTCGACGCCGACGGCAAGGCGCTGTCGATCGAGGAGAAGCCGGAACGCCCGAAGTCGAACTACGCGGTGCCGGGCCTGTACTTCTACGACTCCGACGTGGCCGACATCGCGGCGTCGTTGAAGCCGTCGCCGCGGGGCGAGTACGAGATCACCGACGTCAACCGGGTGTACCTCAGGCGCGGCGCGCTGAACGTGGGCGTCCTGCCGCGCGGCACGGCGTGGCTCGACACGGGCACGTTCGACTCGCTGAACGACGCCAGCAACTTCGTCCGGACGATCCAGGCCCGCCAGGGGCTGCAGGTCGGCTGCCCCGAGGAGGTCGCCTGGCGGATGGGCTTCCTCGACGACGACGAGTTGCGTGAGCGGGCGGAGCGGCTCACGAAGTCCGGCTACGGCGATTACCTCCTGGAGCTGATGGCTCACCCGCGCTGACGGGCGCGCTCGACCGGACGCCCCGGCGAGCCCACGGCATACAGAAAGGCCCCCGCGGATGCGGGGGCCCTTCTGTGACCGGTCTC
>CALMAD010000031.1 GCA_937859105.1 uncultured Propionibacteriaceae bacterium | reverse complement strand
TGGCCGGGCTCACGTCCAAGCTGGACTATCTGGCCTGGCTGGGCATCGACTGCCTCTGGCTGCCGCCGTTCTTCCCGTCGCCGCTGCGCGACGGGGGGTACGACGTGGAGGACTACACCGACGTCCAGCCCGAGCTGGGCACCCTCGACGACCTGCGCGAGTTGCTCTCGTCCGCGCACGAGCGCGGCATGAAGGTCATCAGCGACTTCGTCATGAACCACACCTCCGACGCCCACCCGTGGTTCGAGGAGTCGCGCAGCGACCCCGACGGCCCCTACGGCGACTACTACGTCTGGCGCGACGAACCGACCGAGTTCGCCGACGCGCGGATCATCTTCATCGACTCCGAAGAGTCGAACTGGACGTACGACCCGGTCCGCGGGCAGTACTACTGGCACCGCTTCTACAGCCACCAGCCCGACCTGAACTTCGAGAACCCGGCGGTCCTGGCCGACATCATGGCCGCGATCCGGTTCTGGCTGTCGCTCGGCTTCGACGGCTTCCGGCTGGACGCCGTCCCCTACCTCATCGAGGCCGACCGGACCAACTGCGAGAACCTGCCCGGCACGCACGACATCCTCAAGCAGGTGCGCGCGATGTGCGAGGAGGAGTTCCCGGGCACGATCCTGCTGTGCGAGGCGAACCAGTGGCCCGACGACGTCATCGAGTACTTCGGCGACGACGACGAGTGCCACATGGCCTTCCACTTTCCGGTGATGCCGCGCCTCTACATGGGCCTGCGCCGCGGGTCGCGCGAGTCGATCAGCCAGATCCTGGCCGACACGCCCGAGATCCCGCCCGGCTGCCAGTGGGGCACGTTCCTGCGCAACCACGACGAGCTGACGCTGGAGATGGTGACCGAGGACGAGCGGCAGTACATGTGGAGCGAGTACGCCCCGGTGCCCCGCATGAAGTGCAACCTCGGCATCCGGCGGCGCCTCGCGCCGCTGGTCGACAACGACCAGCGGCGGATCCGGTTGCTCCACGCGATGCTGCTCGCCCTGCCCGGGTCGCCGGTGCTGTACTACGGCGACGAGATCGGGATGGGCGACAACATCTGGCTGCCCGACCGCGACGGCGTCCGGACGCCGATGCAGTGGTCCGCCGAGGAGGGCGCCGGCTTCTCCGACGCCGACCCCGACTACTTCCCCTACCCCCTGATCGACGACGAGGAATACGCGCCCCAGGCGATCAACGTCGAGGCGCAGCGGGCCGACCCGGCGTCCCAACTGAACTGGGTGCGCACCGTGCTCGACGTCCGGCGGCGCCAGCCCGCGTTCGGCCGCGGCGGCTTCCGCGACCTGGGCGGGGCGCAGCAGGTGTTCTCGTTCGTCCGGGAGCACGACGGCGCGGCCGTCCTGTCCTGCAACAACCTGACCGACACCGAGCAAACCGTCGAGCTGAACCTCAGTGCGTACGCCGGACGCCGCCCGTCGCCCCTGTTCGGGGCCTCGCTCGGCACCGAGCCCGCGGAGATCACCGCGGAGCCGTACGTGCTGACCCTGCCGCCCTACGGTTTCTCCTGGCTCACGATGTGAGGCGACGATGACCGATCACGACCTGACCGAAGCGACCGACCCGACCGAGTCGACCGACGAGGCCCTGAGGGCCGCCTGGTGGGGCCACCTTCAGACCGTCCGCTGGTTCGGCGGCAAGGGCTCCCCGGGCACGATCTCCCGGCTGACGCCGCTGGACTTCTACACCCCCGAGGGGGTTCTGCCCGCGCTGCGCAGCGAGATCGCGACGATCGACTACGACGACGGGCGCACCGAGTACTACCACCTGCTCGCGGCCTACCACGCGCCCGGCGAGGGCCCCAGCGAGCCGCTGGGCGAGGCCGACATCTCGGGCCTCGGCCGGGCGGACGTCCACGACGCGACGGAGGACGAGGCGTCCGTCGTCGAGTTCGTCCGCGTGCTCGACGAGAACCCGCGCGCCGCTATGGACTGGCGGCGCCACCTCGCCCCCGACGAGGTCGCGGGCGCGCGCGTGTGGCGCGGCGAGCAATCCAACACGACGATCGTCGTGGGCGCCGGGCTGTTCAAGCTGTTCCGGCGCGTCGAGCCCGGCCCGAATCTGGACGCCGAGGTGCTCACCGCGCTCGACGGCACCTCCGCGGCCACGCCGGCCCTCTGGGGCCGCCTCACCGGCCCGTGGCCCTCGGGGCAGACCACCGACCTCGGCATGGTCATCGAACGGGTCCCCGACGTCACCGACGGCTGGGAGCTCGCCAGCGCCGCCTGCGCCGCCGGGGAGGACTTCACCGAGCGAGCGGAGGAACTGGGCCGCGCGCTGCGCCGCGTCCACCGCGAACTCGCGGACGCCTTCGGCACGTCCACCCGCCCCGGCGACGAGATCGCGGCCACCATGATCCGCCGGCTGGACGCCGCGGCCGCCGTCGCCGGCGTCCTGGATCCCCACGTGGCCGACCTGCGGCGCGGGTTCGCTGCGCTGGAGGGGCAGCAGGTCGCAACGCAGCGCGTCCACGGGGATTTCCACCTTGGGCAGACCCTCGCCGGCCCACACGGCTGGACCATCATCGACTTCGAGGGCGAGCCGGCGAAGACGGCCGCCGAGCGGCGCGAACCCGACTCGGTGTGGCGCGATGTGGCCGGGATGATGCGGTCGTTCGACTACGCTCGGTCGGCCCATTCCGACCCCTCCTCGGACGCGGCGAAGAACTGGGCCGAAGCCTCCCGTCGCGCCTTCTGCTCGGGATACTGTGGGCCGAAGGATTTCCGCGGCGACCTGCTGTCTGCCTACGAGGTCGACAAGGCCGTTTACGAAGTGGTGTATGAGCTGAGAAACCGACCGACATGGGTCTCGATCCCCATGCGGGCGATCCTCGAGCAAACGCAGCGAGCCGCGGGCTCGCCTGAGTCGAAGGAAGTAAAGGAGTGACGATGGGACACGACCCGCACGGTGGGCTCACCGGCTGGGACTTGGAGGGCTGGCACAGCGGCGGCGACACCGAGGCGTGGAAGCGCCTCGGCTCGCACGTGGTGACGATCCATGACGACGACCGCGGTGACATCACGGGCACCCGTTTCGCCGTCTGGGCGCCGAACGCCAAGGCCGTCCGCGTGAACGCAGACTTCAACTGGTGGACCGGCGACGCGATGACGCTCGTTCCGGGCTCGGGGGTCTGGGCCACGTTCATCGAGGGCGTCGGCGAAGGCACCTTGTACAAGTACAACATCCTCGGCGAGGACGGCGTCTGGCGCGAAAAGGTCGACCCCATGGCCCGCTTCGCCGAGCAGGCCCCGGCCAACAGCTCGATCGTCTACGAGAGCAAGTTCATCTGGTCCGACGACGAGTGGATGGAGCAGCGCCGCAACACCGTGCCCCACCAGGCGCCGATGTCGATCTACGAGGTCCACCTGGGCGGCTGGCGCAAGGGCAAGACCTACCTCGAGCTCGCCGAAGAGCTGGTCGAGTACGTCCAGTGGCAGGGCTACACGCACGTGGAGTTCATGCCCGTCGCCGAGCACCCCTTCATCCCCTCCTGGGGCTACCAGGTCACCAACTACTTCGCCCCGCAGTCGCGGCTCGGCAAGCCGGACGAGTTCCGTCACCTCGTCGAGGCCCTGCACAAGGCGGGCATCGGCGTCATCCTCGACTGGGTGCCCGGCCACTTCCCGAAGGACGCCTGGGCGCTCGGGGACTTCGACGGCACCCACCTCTACGAGCACGCCGACCCGCGGCAGGGCGAGCAGAAGGACTGGGGCACTTACGTCTTCAACTTCGGCCGCAACGAGGTCAAGAGCTTCCTGGTCAGCAACGCGCTGTACTGGATCAAGGAGTTCCACATCGACGCCCTCCGCGTCGACGCGGTGGCGTCCATGCTGTACCTCGACTACAGCCGCGAGCCCGGCGAGTGGGTGCCGAACAAGTACGGCGGCAACGAGAACCTCGAGGCGATCGACCTGCTCCGCTACGTCAACAAGCACCTCTACGAGCGCGAGCCCGGCGTCATCATGATCGCCGAAGAGTCGACGTCGTTCCCCGGCATCACCAAGCCGGTCTACCTGGGCGGCATCGGCTTCGGCTTCAAGTGGAACATGGGCTGGATGAACGACTCGCTGCGCTACCTCGCGCTCGAGCCCATCTACCGGCAGTGGCACCACAACGAGCTGACGTTCGCGATGGTGTACGCCTACTCCGAGAACTTCATTCTGCCCATCAGCCACGACGAGGTCGTCCACGGCAAGGGTTCGATGATCAACAAGGTCCCCCAAGACGACTGGCGCAAGTTCGCGACCCTGCGCGCCTTCTACTCGTTCATGTGGGCCTTCCCGGGCAAGATGCTCATCTTCATGGGCCAGGAGTTCGGGCAGCGCAGCGAGTTCAACGAGGAGGCCAGCCTGGAGTGGTGGGTCACCGACCTGTGGGGCCACCACGGTCTGCAGCACATGTTCAAGGATCTCAACGAGATCTACAAGGCACATCCCGCCTTGTGGAAGCTCGATTCCGATCCCGAGGGCTTCCGGTGGATCAACGCCGACGATGCCAGCGCGAACACGTTCAGCTGGGTGCGCAGCGACGGCGACGGCGAAGAGATCGCGGTGGCGGTCAACTTCAGCTCCGAGCCGTGGCACGACTACCGGCTGGGCCTGCCACACGCCGGCACGTGGTCGGAGATCTTCAACTCCGACTCGACGGTCTACGACGGCTCGGGCGGCACCGGCAATATGGGCCGCGTGATCGCGACGGCCGACCCGAGCAACGGCTTCGAGAACAGCGCGCTGGTCCAGATCCCGCCGCTCGGCGCGGTCTTCCTCCGGTACGACCCGCAGGCCGACGAGGTGACCGGCACGGCGGCCGCCTCCGAGTCGGACGCCGCTGGCGAGCCCGCCGCCGAGGTGGGCGAGGCGACCTCGTCCGAGGCGTCCTCGGCCGACTCGACGTCCGCCGGGTCGACGTCCGCCGGGTCGACGTCCGCCGGCTCTACGGCGGCCGGAGGCGTCGTCTCCGAGGTGGATGCCCTCGACGCCACCCCGGCGTCGCCGGTCACCGCGGTCGACGACAAGGCCGACGTCCAGGCGTCCGAGTAGGGGTGAGTGCCCCAGCAGGCCACGTGCGGCTCCTGCGTGACGGGCCCGAAGGGGTCCTCACGTGGGAGCCGTCCGGCGACCCCATCGCGCTCGAGCGCGGGGTCGCCGAGGCCTGCCGGCACGCGTTCGCCGACCAGGGTCTTCACCGGCTCGTGGCCCGCGTGGCCGTCGACGACACGGTGGGCCGACGGACCCTCCACCGGCAGGGGTTCCGGTTCGAGGGGCTGCTGCGGGGCGCGGCGCGGCGTCCCGACGGCACGTACACCGACCTGCGCCAGTACGCCCGGCTGGCGACCGACGTCGCCGCCGGCCGCGACGGCTTCACCGCGGTGATGAACACCGTCACACCGCGCAAGCGGCTGATCGCGCACGCGCTGGTGCAGGACGCCGCGGCCCGCGTCCTGCTGTGCGAGACCTCCTTCAAGCCCGACTGGGAGCTGCCGGGCGGCATCGTGGAGCCGTTCGAGTCCCCCGCCGGCGGGCTCTCCCGCGAGATGGAGGAGGAGATGGGCTGGGGGCCCGAGGTCGGCCGTCCGCTGGTCGTCGACTGGCTGCGCCCGTACCTCGGCTGGGAGGACGCTCTCGAGCTCGTCTTCGCCACCCGCACCGTCTCGGAGACGGACGCCACCCGCCTCACCGCCGACGGCCACGAGATCCTCGCGCTGCACCGGCTCCCGCCCGACGCCGCCGTCGCGCGCATGACCGACTCCGGCGGCCGACGTCCGCGCGCCGCGCTGCCCGCGGG
>CALMAD010000030.1 GCA_937859105.1 uncultured Propionibacteriaceae bacterium | reverse complement strand
CCGTCGGCGCTGTGCCCGCACATCGAGTGGGCCATCGGCGGCGTCCTTGGCGCGCCCGTTCATCTGTCCTGGGCGCCGCAGCCGGCCGAGCGCGGCGCCTACCGCACCGAGCTCGCCTGGAGCGGGCTGGCCGGGGCGTCCGCCGACATCGCGAGCGCGATGAAGCGGTGGGCGCGCGTCCGGTTCGAGGTGACCGAGGAGGCGTCGGCTCGCTGCGAGGCGTCCCGGTACTCGTACACGCCGTCGCTCGGCGTGTTTCACGCGCAGGTGGGCGCCCACGGGGACGTCCTCGTGCCCGAGGAGCGGCTGCGGAACGCCCTGCTCACCACCGCCGGCGATCCGGGCGCGCTGCGCGCCGCGGTCGACGCCCTGCTCGGCACCGCCTGGGACGCCGAGCTCGAGATCTTCCGCCAGGCCGGCGACGGCGTCCCCGTGCGCTGGCTGAACCGCGTGGGCTGAGGACGCCCGCGCCCTCGTGCAACGAGGCCCTGCCGAGCGTCGCCCGGCGGGGCCTCGTCATGACCGAACGGCCGCCTCCGGCCGTCAGAGAGGGATGTTCGTGTGTCTCGCGTTCGGGCTGACGCCCGAACTTGTTCGCACTCGGCATCCCCTCCGCCGGCCGTGACCGGCCGTCAGAGAGGGATGTTCGTGTGATAGCCGCGGACGCCGTGGTCGGCCTCGCGGATGGCCGCCGCGATCGTGGAGCGGGTGAGCTGCGGCTCGAGGATCTCGTCGACGACGCCGATCTCCACCGCCTTCTCGACGCCGCCCGCGCGCCGGGCGTGCTCGTCGGCGAGCTGCTGCTCGACCTCGGCGAGCTGGTCGGCGTCCACCTCGGCGAGCTTGCGCCGGTGCAGAATCCGGATCGCCGCGACCGGGCCCATCACCGCGACCTCCGCACCCGGCCAGGCGAAGACCTTCGTCGCGCCCAGCGAGCGGCTGTTCATCGCGATGTACGCGCCGCCGTACGCCTTGCGCGTCACGATGGTCACGCGCGGCACGACGGCGTCGGCGAACGCGTGCAGCAGCTTCGCGCCTCGCCGGACGACGCCGTCCCACTCCTGGCCGACGCCCGGCAGATAGCCCGGGACGTCCACGAGGACGACCAGCGGCACGCCGAACGTGTCGCACAGCCGGACGAACCGGGCCGCCTTCTCCGCCGACAGCGAGTCCAGGCAGCCGCCGAGGCGCAGCGGATTGTTCGCCAGGACGCCCACGGTGCGGCCGCCGAGGCGTCCGAGACCGACGGTCACGTTGGGGGCCCAGCGCGCGTGCAGCTCGAAGAACGTCCCCTCGTCGAGGATGCCCTCGATGAGCGGGTGGACGTCGTAGGCGCGCTTCGGCGACTCGGGCAGCAACTCGAGCACGTCGACGTCCTGCACCTCCTGCCGGACGCCTCCCTGCGCGGCCAGCAGGTTCACGACCGTGCGGCCCTTGTCGAGCGCGTCGGGCTCGTTCTCGGCGGTCACATGCACGACACCGGACCGGCGGGCGTGCGTGTCGACGCCGCCGAGCCGCTCCATGTCGACGCTCTCGCCGGTCACCGACCGGACGACGTCGGGGCCGGTCACGAAGATGCGGCCCGTCGACGCCATGATGACGACGTCGGTGAGCGCCGGGCCGTACGCGGCGCCGCCGGCGGCCGCGCCGAGCACGATCGAGATCTGCGGGATCTTGCCGGACGCCTGCGTCATCGCGTGGAAGATGCGTCCGACGCCGTGCAGCGACAGGACGCCGTCGCCGAGGCGGGCGCCGCCGGAGTGCCAGATGCCGAGGATCGGCACCCGGTCGACCATCGCGCGCCGGTACGCCTGGACGACGACCTCGCAGCCGTCGACGCCCATCGCGCCGCCCATCACGGTCGCGTCCGAGCAGAAGGCCACCACGGGGGAGCCCATGATCGTGCCGGTCGCCGCGAGCATGCCGGAGCCGTCGTCGTCGCTGATGAGTTGCATCGAGCCCTCGTCGAGGAGGGCGGCGAGGCGGAAGTTCGGGTTGCGGGGGTCCTCCTCGCGCGGCACGCGCGGGGGCTTGGCCGGGGCCGTGGTCGTCATGCGGGGCTCCTGTCGATGGGGGCTGTCGTGTCGGCGACGGCGCCGCGAGGGCACTCGCTGTGGGGACGCGCGGTCGCTGACGAGGGGAAAATCGTGCGGTGATGGCAGGGCGGAGCCGGGTGGGCGGGGCCACCCGCCCACCCGGTCGATCAGTTGATGTTCGCGTTCGTGTACGCGACCGCGACGTTCGACCCGCCGAAGCCGAACGAGTTGTTGATCGCCGCGAGGTCGCCCTCGGGCAGCGCACGAGCCTCGTTGGCCGCGATGTCGATGTCGAGGCCCTCCTCGGGATCGTGCAGGTTGATCGTCGGCGGGACGGAGCGCTCGTGCAGCGCCAGCACCGTCGCGATCGACTCGAGCGCGCCCGCCGCGCCGAGCAGGTGCCCGGTCATCGACTTGGTGCTGGTGACGACCACGTCGTCCGTCGCCGATCCGAGGGCCTGCCGTATCGAGTGGGCCTCCGTCACGTCGCCCTGCGGGGTCGACGTGCCGTGCGCGTTCACGTGCTTGATGTCGGACGCCGACAGCCCGCTCTCGCGGAGCGCCTTGATCATGGCGGACGCCTGCCCGTGCCCGGTCGGGTCGGGCTGCACGATGTCGTGGTTGTCGTTGCTGATGCCCGCGCCCGCGACGGTGCCGTAGATCGTCGCGCCGCGCGCCTGCGCGTGCTCGAGGCTCTCCAGAACCAGGACGGCCGAGCCCTCCGACAGGATGAACCCGTCGCGGCCCTTGTCCCAGGGGCGAGACGCCCCGGCCGGGTCGTCGTTGCGCCGCGACAGCGCCTGCATCTGGGCGAACGCTCCCAGCGGGAGGGGGTGGATCGTGGCCTCGGCGCCGCCGGCCACGACCACGTCCGCGCGGCCGAGCCGAATCTGATCGACGGCCAGCGAGATCGCCTCGTTGGACGACGCGCACGCCGACACCGGGCAGTAGGACGCCGCCGCCGCGCCGACCAGCAGGCCGACGTTCGCCGCGGACGCGTTCGCCATCAGCATGGGGATCGTGAAGGGGGAGACGCGGCGGAACCCGCGCTCCTTGTGGACGTCCCACATCCCCAGCAGGGTGTGCAGGCCGCCGATGCCGGAGCCGATCGCCACGGCGAGCCGCTCGTGGTCGACGGTGTTCTCCTCGCCGAAGCCATAGCCGGCGTGACCCCAGGCCTCGCGGGCGGCCACGAGGGCCAACTGGGCCGCGCGGTCGAGGCGACGCGCCTTCACGCGGTCGATGACCTCGGAGGGGTCGACCTTGACGTACCCGGCGATCTTGACGGGCAGGTCGTCCGCCCAGTCGTGCGGGATTCGGATGACGCCGGACTGGCCGGCCTTCATCGCGTCCCAGGTGGACGCCAGGTCGCCACCCAGCGGCGTCGTCGCGCCCATGCCAGTGATGACAACGTCAGTCATTGATCCTCCGCGGATTGTTGATCGGGAAAAGTTGGGTTCGAAGAAAGGTGGGCCCGGACGCCCGGGCTGGCCGGGCGTCCGGCGGGTGTCACTGGTGCGACTCGATGTAGGCGACGGCGTCGCCGACGGTCTTGAGGTTCTTGGAGTCCTCGTCGGGGATGGTGACGCCGAACTTCTCCTCGCAGCCGACGATGATCTCGACCATCGCGAGCGAGTCGACGTCGAGGTCATCGACGAACGACTTGTCGAGCTGAACGTCCTCGACCGGCACGCCGGCGACGTCGTTCACAAGCTCGGCGAGCTGCTGGCGGATCTCCTCGGTGGTGGCCATGTTCTTTCTCCTTCGGTTGTTACTGCTAGGTACTTCTCCGGCGGGACGCCGGAAAGCGTGGGTGGGTGTCAGGGCAGACGGATGATCTGGCCCGCGTAGACGAGGCCGGCGCCGAACCCGATGATGAGGGCCAGGTCGCCGCTCTTGGCTTCGCCCGACTCGTACATGCCGACGATCGCGGTCGGGATGGACGCGGCCGAGTTGTTGCCGTGCGTCTTGATGGTCCGCGCGACCTTGATGTGCTTCGGCAGCTTCAGGTGCCGCAGCATCGAGTCCGTGATGCGGTTGTTGGCCTGGTGCGGGACGAAGACGTCCAACTCCTCGGGGGCCAGGCCCGCCTCGTCGAGAATGCGCTTGGAGGCGTCCGCGATGAAGCCGGTCGCCCAGCGGAAGACCGCCGCGCCCTCCATGTAGACCTGGGAGGGCTTGCCCTCCTCGACCGCCTGCGGCCAGTCGCGGGTCATCGTGATGACTTCGGCCTGTGAGCCGTCGGAGCCCCACACGACCGGGCTGATGCCCGTGGTGTCGCTCGGCCCGATCACGGCGGCGCCCGCCCCGTCGGCGAACAGGAACGCCGTCGAGCGGTCGTGGATGTCGGTGATGAGGGAGAGCGCCTCGACGCCGATCGCGACGACGTAGTGCGCCGAACCGGCCCTCACGAGCGCCTCGCCCTGGGCGATGCCGTAGCAGAAGCCCGCGCAGGCCGCGGAGATGTCGAAGGCGGCGGCGCCGTTCGCGCCGATCTTCGTGGCGACGCTGGTGGCCAGCGACGGGGTCTGCAGGAAGTGGGAGACGGTGGAGCAGATGACGGCGTCCACCTGCTCGGGCTTGATGCCGGCCTGCTCGATCGCCTGCTTCGCGGCGTCCACCGCCATCTGCTCGACGGTCTCGCCCTCGCCGATCCAGCGGCGCTCGGCGATGCCGGTGCGCTGCTGGATCCACTCGTCGGAGCTGTCGATGTAGGTGCACATCTCCGCGTTGTCGACGACCCGCGACGGGACGTAGGCGCCGATGCCGTAGATGCGCGCGAAGGGGCTGCCGGTGCTGGCCTTGATGTCGGTCACGATCAGATCTCCTGGGCGGGGTAGAGACGGACGAGGGGCTGGCCGGGGCTGACGAGGTCGCCGGGCTCGACGAGCCACTCGGTGACCTGGCCGCCGTTCTCGGCGTGGACCTGGATCGACTCGCGCAGGTTCGCGACCGACCCGATGACCGCGCCGGGCTCGAGGTCGGCCCCGTCGGCCAGGCCGTCGGCGCGCTGGAACTCGCCCTTGGCGGGGGAGACCACCATCAGCCACGGCATGTTCGTGGTCCGGGCGTGATGCTCTTCGAGGTCGCTGTGCCGCGCGACGAAGTCGGCGGCGCCCGGCAGGTCGTCGGGGGTGTTCAGGGTGAACAGCTCGACGCCCTTCATGTTGCGCTTCGCGATGCCCGTGAGCGTCTTGGCCGGGGGCAGTTCGAGGAGGCCGGTGACGCCAAGGTCGGTCATGGTCTGCATGCACAGGTCCCACCGGACGGGGAGGGTGACCTGGTTCACCAGGCGCTGGAGGTACTCGTCGCCCGACTGGACGACCTGGCCGTCGGCGTTCGACAGCAGCCGCGTCCGCGGGGCGTGGGTCGTGATCGCGCCGGCGAGCTTCTCGAGGTGCTGCTTGCCGGGTAGCATGTACTGGGTGTGGAACGCGCCGGCGACGCTGAGCGGGATGATCCGCGCCTTGGCCGGCGGGTTCTCCTTCAGCTTCGCGAGCATCGTCAGCGAGCCGGCCGCGACGACCTGGCCCGAGCCGTTGTTGTTCGCGGGCGTCAGGCCGAGGTTGTCGAGCGCGGCCAGGACCTCCTCGGGGTCGCCGCCCAGGACGGCCGACATGCCCGTCGGCTCCAACGCGGACGCCTCGGCCATCGCCTTGCCGCGCTCGCGGACGAACACCATCGCCTGCTCGGCCGACAGGACGCCGACCGCGCCGGCGGCGGTGATCTCGCCGACCGAGTGGCCCGCGGCCAAGA
>CALMAD010000029.1 GCA_937859105.1 uncultured Propionibacteriaceae bacterium | reverse complement strand
TGCTCGTCCCGTGCTCCGGCTTCGCGAAGACGGGCGAACACAACTGCGCCCGGCTGGCCCACCTGGACGAACTCATGGCGCTCGGCTACCCGCTGCTCGTCGCGGTGTCGCGCAAGCGCTTCCTCGGGTCGCTGCTCGCGGACGCCGACGGCCCGCGCCCGCCGCGCGAGCGTGACGACGCGACCGCCGCGCTGACGGCCCTGGTCGCCCAGCGCGGCGTCTGGGGCGTCCGGACGCACTCGGTACGCCAGCACCGCGACGCGATCGAGGTCGTCGAGCGGCTGCGCCGAGAACCCTAGTCGGCGCCCGATCGCGGCGGGCAGCCCGGCCGCGCTCGCGACGCCCAGCGCAACGAACAGGAAGGACCCTCACCCCCATGACCGCAGACCTCACCGGAGCGCTCCTCGGCACGAACGCCGACCTCGTCACCCTGACGGGCGTCAGCGCGGTCGGCCATCACGGCGTCTTCGCGCACGAGAAACGGGACGGCCAGACGTTCGTCGTCGACGTGACCTGCCGGCTGCGGCGTCCGGCGCGCGAGGACCGCCTGGAGACCACCGTCGACTACGGGGCCCTCGCCGGTCAGGTGGTCGCGCTCATCGAGGGCGGCCCGTACGACCTCATCGAGACGCTCGCCGACGTCATCGCGGACGCCTGCCTCGCGCAGCCGCTCGTGGACGCCGCGGTCGTCACCGTGCACAAGCCCGAGGCCCCGATGCCGGTGCGGGTCGCCGACGCGGCCGTCACCGTCGCGAGGGTGCGATGAGGTTCGCGCTCTCGCTCGGCTCGAACGTGGGGGACAGCCTCGCCACCCTGCGGGCGGCGGTCGCCGAGCTCGCGGCCGTCCCCGGGCTCACGCTGGACGCCGTCTCCGGCGTCTACCGCACCGCCCCCGTGGGCGGCGCGGAGCAGGCCGACTTCTTCAACATCGTCGTCACCGGCACCACCGACCTGCCGCCCCGCGCGGTCTCGGACGCCGCCCACGCCGTCGAGGACGCCCACGGCCGCACCCGCGAGGTGCGCTGGGGCCCGCGGACGCTCGACGTGGACGTCCTCGTGTGCGGCGACGTCGTCTCGGACGACCCGGAGCTCACCCTCCCGCACCCCCGCGCGCACGAGCGCGCGTTCGTGCTCGTCCCCTGGGCGAACGCCGACCCCGACGCCGTCCTCCCGGGCCACGGGCGCGTCGCCGACCTGGCCGCGCGGACCGGCGCCGAGGGCGTCCGGCTGACCGGGGACGCGGTGCCGCTGTCCGGCGGGGAGGCCGGCCGATGACCGCGCCCGAGGGCCCGCGGCAGCCCACGGTGGAGCCGACCCGGCCCGGGTGGGTGGCGCTGGCGGTCGTGCTGGGCGGGGGCGCGTGCGCGCTGCTGATGACCGCCCTCGTGCGGTTCGGCTTGTCGCTGCCGCGCGTCGAGCCCGTGGCCTGGCTCTCGGTGGGGCTGCTGGCCGGCGGGGTCGCGTACCTCGCCGTCGTCACGAGGCGCTTGGTCCGCGACCGGCGCGCCGACCTCGACGCGAAGTCGGCGCTCTACCGGCTGCTGCTGGGCAAGACGTCGATCCTGGCCGGGGCGGGACTGGGGGCGGCGTATGTGGTCCTCGTCGCGTTCTCGCTGCCCGGCTGGCCCGCGCCGTTCGCGCAGGGCCGGGTCGTCCACGGCGGCGTAGCCGCCGTGTTGTGCGCGGTCTGGGCGGTCGCGGGCTGGCGGCTGGAGCGGGCGTGCCGGATCCCCGACGACCCCGATGACGGCGAGTCCGACGACGAGGCGTCCGGCGACACGCGGCCAGATCACGAGGAGGGCGGCGGCCCCGCGTTAAGGTGAGCCGGTGAGTATCGCCCCCGCACACGCCCTGACCGCCTCCCCGCGCCGCCGGCTGGCGCGCGCCGTGATGGCGACGGGCAGCGTCGCGGCGGTGCTGTTGAGCATGGGCCCCCTGGCGCTGGTCCGGGCCGGGGTGGTCGTGGCGGTCCTGACCGCGATCGTGGCGTGCGTCGCCGCGTGGCGCGAGGTCGCCGACGTCCGCCGCCGGGCCGCCAAGCTGGCCGGCGATGCCCTGGTCGCCCACGGCGCGAAGCTGCGCGAGCAGCGCGAGACCCACCTGCGCGTCCTGGCCGTCCTGCAGCGGCGCCACGACCGCCTGGCCGAGCGTCTCGACGACGCCCGGCACGACAGCGCCCGCCTCCGCGCCGACGCCGGACGCCTCGCGGGCGAGCGGGACGCCGCCCGCCATGAGCGGGACGCCCTGCGGATGGAGCGCTACGGGCTTCTGCTGGAGCGGGACGAGCTTCGCCTCGAGCGCGACGTCCTGGAGATCCAGCGCGACGAACTCGCCGGCACGGCGTCCCCCGGCGCCGTCGTGCTGCCGCTGCGGCGCCGAGCCTGACGTTTCTGTGCGACGTTTCCCACCGCCCAGTGTGGAGAACGTCGCAGAGAAACGCACACGCCCCGGCTACTTACTTGTCGAGGTCGCCCGTCACATAGCCGAGGGACGCGATCATCACCGGGAGATCCTCGATCGCCCCGATGCCCGCTGTCGCCCACGCCGAGACGTTCGCGAGCGACGGCGTCCGCAGCCGCATGCGCCACGGGGTCTTGTCGGCCCGGGACACCACGAACACCCCGGCCCGCCCCAGCGGCGCCTCGATCTCGGCGTAGCTGTCGCCCTCGGGCAGCTTGACCACCTTGGGCAGCCGCACCGCGAGCTCGCCGCTCGGCATCCCGGACGCACACCGGGCCACCACATCCGCCGACTGGCCCACTTCGGCGGCCAGCCAGCACAGGCGCGCGTGGGCGTCCCCCGTTGTCGGGGTGGTGGGCGGCGCGAGCGCGTCGCCCAGCTCGGCGTACGCCAGCCCCGGGACACCGCCCCCCGCGTCCCGACGGAGATCCTCGTCGAGGCCGCTCGCCCGCGCGACGACGCCCGACAACCCGTAGCCGGCGGGGTCCTCGGCGTTGAGAACCGCGATGTCGCGGCCGAGCCCGGAGGCGTCCAGGGCTTCGGCGATGCGTCCGGCCAGGGACGCCGCCTCGCGGTGCGTCGCGACGGTCGCGTCGAGCCAGCCGGCGTCCGGGTCGACGGCGACACCGCCCAGCCGGGTGGCCATCGGGTGCAGCCGGTTTCCGGTGAGGTCGAGCGTGCGCCGGCGCAATTCCTCGCGGACGACGCCCGTGGCCAGGTCGCCGCGCCCCAGCCGGTTGCTCACGAACGAGAGCTGCGCCAGGTGGCTCTGCACGCGCTGGTGCTCGGCGAGAAACGTCCGTAGCCACGCGGCCCTTGGCGGAATCTCGATGCCCAACTCGCGCTCCACGACGGACGCCACGAGCAGTTCGCCGAACACGGGCGCCTGCCAGTCGTGCCTATTCGCCAGGGACAGGATCTGTCGGTAGTCCCGCACCTCGAACAGCATTTCCGCACCACGGTGCAGGGCCCCCGGGAGGACGTCCAAGGCTTGGATCTTTTCGCCGTCCACCTGGGCCGTCAGCCATACGAGACCGCCATTGCTCGGATGGTCAGGACCCATGTCGATGTGGTAATAGGATACGCCGTCTTTATTGTCGCCCATGGCGATAGAACCGAGGGCGAGCAGGAGGGAATCGGTCACCCCGTGAATCCTAATGGTCACAAGATGTAATTGCCGACCCGTTGGTATAGTCTGGACGCGTTCTCGGTATCACGAGAGCGGGGGGCCAGAAAGCGCCGGCTTTGCGGCAACACCGTTTACTTTGGAAGGACCACCAGATGGCTCAGCGAGTTCATATCGTCTTGACCGATGACCTTGATGGCAGCGACGCCACCGAGAGTGTCACGTTCGGTCTGGATGGAAGTACTTATGAGATCGACCTGTCGGAAAACAATGCCGGGCGTCTGCGCGACGCTTTGGCCCCGTTTGTCGCGGTCGGTCGTAAGGTCGGCACGAAGCAGCGCACGGCGTCCAAGTCGCGCCGTTCGTCCGGTGGCAACGCCACCGATATTCGCGCGTGGGCCCAAGAACAGGGCATGACGGTCTCGGCGCGAGGCCGCGTCCCTGCTGAGATCCGTCAGGCCTACGAGGCCGCCCACAGCTGAGCAGGCCGCGGGCGTCCCCCCGGTCGCCCGCGGCGTCGTCCCCGGAGGCGGGATTTCTCGACGCGTTCGCGCAGGCGGCGGGCCTGCCAAACGGCTATTTCGCCGGCCGCGATCCTGTCGAAGTCGCAGACCTCCTCGGCCGGACCATGCGCGTCGTGGTCGAGGAGATGAAACAGCTCCTGCAGGCGCGCGCGCAGGCCAA
>CALMAD010000028.1 GCA_937859105.1 uncultured Propionibacteriaceae bacterium | reverse complement strand
GGTGCATCGTCGGTCTCCTGCTTCCAAGTAAGGCAAGACTATAGTTGCGCAACTGCTTGACAGTCCATCGGGCGACGGGCTGTACTTCTCCCGTCGCACACACGCCCGTGTCGCGGGTACGCCGATCTGGTCAGGGAGGTGAGGGACGTGAATCCCGGACATAGTCGCCCGCACCTCGTTCTGTCCTCATCACTGGTCACGCCAGCGCTTCGGGGCGAAGTAGTCGCCTGCCGGTCGCCGTTGGGCGCCGGCCCTGCTCGTCGAGGACGCCTGCCCGTGTGGTGCGCCGGAGTGCGCGCCCGTTCCCCTCTTGTCCGCCGCTGCCTTCGGGTGGGGCTCTGCTGCGCTTGGAGCATGTGATGACCGAGAACCCGAGCGGCGCCAGCGCGGTGCTGGACAGCGCCCACATCGGTGACATCGAGGGCGCGTTCGGCACGATCCGGCAAGGTGACGTCGCCCCTCGCAGCCGGGCCTCGATGCGGTTCAAGACGCTGCTGGCGGTCATCGGCCCTGGTCTGATCGTGATGGTCGGTGACAACGATGCCGGTGCGTTCGGCACCTACACCCAGGCCGGGCAGAACTACGGCACCCGGATGCTGTGGACGTTGCTGCTGCTGGTCCCGGTGATCTACGTCAACCAGGAGATGGTGCTGCGGCTGGGTGCGGTGACCGGGGTGGGGCACGCTCGGTTGATCTTGGAGAGGTACGGCAAGTTCTGGGGCGCGTTCTCGGTCATCGACCTGTTCCTGCTCAACGCCTTGACGATCGTGACCGAGTTCATCGGGATCAGCCTGGGTCTGAGCTACCTGGGGCTGCCGAAGGTCCCGGGTGTGTTCGCGGCCGCGCTCATCGTGATCGCCTCGGTCTCGACCGGCTCGTTCCGTCGGTTCGAGCGGGTCAGCATGGTCCTGGTTGCCGGTTCGCTCACGCTGATCCCGATCTACCTGGCGGTGCACCCGCCCGTCGGACAGGTCGTGCACGACCTCGTGGTCCCGGGTATGCCGGGCGGCTCGCAGCTGTCCACGGTGATGCTGCTGATCATCGCGATCGTCGGCACGACGGTCGCGCCGTGGCAGCTGTTCTTCCAGCAGTCCTACCTGATCGACAAGCGGATCACGCCCCGGTTCATCGCCTACGAGCGGGTGGACCTGTGGATCGGGATCGTGGTGGTGGTCGTGGGTGCCGGGGCGATGATGGCGTTCACCTCTGCGGCGTTCGCCGGCACCCCCGGGCAGGGCAACTTCACCGACGCGGCCGGCGTCGCACAGGGGCTGGCTGCGGCTGCGGGGCACTGGGCGGGGATCTTGTTCGCGATCGCGCTGATCGATGCATCCATCATCGGTGCGGCTGCGGTGGGCCTGTCGACGTCCTACGCCCTGGGTGACGTGCTGGGCCTGCACCACTCGCTGCACCGCCGCCCGTCGGAGGCCAAGGGGTTCTACGCGGTCTTTGCCGGGCTGCTGGTGATCTCCGCGGTGATCGTGGTCATCCCGGGCAGCCCGCTGGGGCTGCTGACCGAGGGCGTGCAGACTCTCGCCGGTGTGCTGCTGCCCTCAGCGACCGTGTTCTTGCTGCTGCTGTGCAACGACCGGGCGGTGCTCGGCCCGTGGGTCAACGGGCGCGGCAAGAACATCTTCAGCGCGCTGATCATCGCCGTGCTGGTGATGCTGTCCACGATCTTGACCGCCAGCGTGCTGTTCCCGGCAATCACCTCGGCCCAGATCATCGCGATCTTCATCGCCGGGACGGCGCTGACGATCATCGCCGGGGCCTACCTGGCCTGGGTCGCGCACCGCCACAAGGGCCAGCCCTCTGCCCACCCCCTGGAGGTGGCACCCGACCGTGCTACCTGGCGCATGCCACCGGTGGCGATGCTGAGCAAGCCCGTGATGAGTGCCGGGACCAAGACCGGGCTGACCGTCCTGCGCGGCTACCTGGTCGTGGCCTCCGCGCTGGTCGTCATCAAGGTGGTCCAGCTCGCCCTGGGCTCGTGAACCCGAACCACTCGCGCACCGACAAGGAAGAGCACGATGAGCGAAGCGACCGAACCCCACCCCGCCGCCCCGAACCCGCCGCCCGACGTCCTGCTGCTGTCCGCGACGCTGCGCCGAACCGCGCTCGCCGCAGCCGGGCACGCCCTGGGGCGACTGGCCGACATCATCGTGCGCCTGCGCGAGGAGAACTACCCCGAGGTCAGCGGACTGGTCGCGAACATCGGTGGACGCGAGCTGTTCGTCCCGGCCGCACAGATCCTCGCCTGGGACGACCAGCACCTCGTGCTGGCCTCGGCCCGGCTGGACCTACGGCCCTTTGAGCGGCGCACCGGTGAGGTCCTGCTGCGAGACGACGTCCTGGGTCACCGCCTGATCGACATCGAGCAACCAGGCCTGGTCACCGCGCACGACGTCCAGCTGACCCGCACCACCGACGGCTGGGTCGCCACCGCCGTCGATATCCACCCACGCCGCTGGCTGCCCGGACGCGGCGGGCACACCTGGCGCAACTGGTCGGGGTTCGAAGCCCTCATCGGTCACGACGGCTCCCTACCGTCCCGCGCACCCATGGGCCGGCTGCGACGCCTCAAGCCCGCCCAGCTCGCCGACATCATCGAGGAAGCCTCCGCCGGTGAGCAGCGCGAGCTGCTCACCCGTGTGCACGCCCACCCCGACCTTGAGGCCGACGTCTTCGAGGAGCTCGACGAGGACCAGGCCTCGGACCTGCTCGAAGAGCGCACCGACCCGCAGATCGCCGACGTCCTGGGCCGCATGCGCGCCGACGACGCCGCCGACGCCCTGCTGGACCTACCGCAGGAGCGCCGCATGGCCGTCCTGCGGGGGATGCCCGACGCCCAGCAGAAGAAGATCACAGCGCTGCTCGGCTACCAGGAAGCCACCGCCGGCGGACTGATGAGCCCCGACCACCTCCTGCTGCCTGCTACCACGACCGCAGCGCAGGCCATCGCCGCTGTCCGAGCCGCGACCCAGATGCAACCCGAAGCCATCGTCGTCGTGTTCTGCCACGACACCCACCACGCCCTGACCGGCGCGGTCGCCCTGGTCACCCTCGTGCAAGCCGAACCCGACGCAACCCTCGCCGACCTGGCCGAAGCCGACCCCGTGCACGTACACCCGGACGCCGACATCAACGAGATCACCTTGACCATGGCCGACTACAACCTGCTGATCCTGCCCGTCCTGGACCACGACGACCACCTCATCGGAGTCCTGACCAGCGACGACATCCTCGAAGCGGCCATCGCACCCGAATGGCGACGCCGCCGCGGGTAGCAGCCCACCGCCCCCGCGCCACAACACCCCTGCAGTCCTTGAGTAGCCCCGCACGTCAGGAAGGAGGGACGGCAGGTGCACGAACCCGGCGGTATACCGCCCGACTCTCCCGACCGTGGAACCGGCACGCTCCTCGTGGCGTACGCAAGCAAGCACGGCTCAACCAGACAGATCGCCGAACACATCGCCACGACGCTCGCTCTGGCCGGCCAACCAGCACGCGTGCACCCGGCCGACGACAACGCGGACCTGGCCGGGTACGACGGGTTCGTCATCGGCAGCGCGATCCACTTCGGCTACTGGCTCAAGGACGCGACCGCGCTCGTCGCCCGCAACCGCGACCTGCTGCGCGCCCACCCGGTGTGGCTGTTCAGCAGCGGGCCGCTCGGCCCCGACACCTCCGATGACTCCAGGCCCGACCCGCGCACCCTGGACACACCACCCGACGTGACCGACATCATCGCGGCGATCGACCCCCGCGAACACCGCGTGTTCTTCGGCGCCCTCGACCCCACCGGCCTGACCCGAAGCGAACGCGCCATGCGCCGCCGACCCGTCGGTCGCTACCTGCTGCCCCCCGGCGACTACCGCAACTGGACCCAGATCGAGGCATGGGCCCGCACCATCGCAGACCAGACCCACCAATCTGACCCGACCCGATCGGCAGGATGAAATGCCACCATCGAGGATGGCCCACACCGACAGCCACGACGAAGCCGTCCGGGCATTCAACAATGCCGACCAAGGACCAGACGCGACCGAAACGATCGTCGCCCTCGCGATCGCTCAGTACCACGCCACCATGGCCACCTACGAGCTCGGCCTGCAGATGTCCACCCAGCTCAGCGAGATCGCAACCCTGCTCACCGACCACGACACCCCCAGCACGACCCCGGGTCGCACCAACGCCGACCGCTGAGACCTGACACGCCCCGACGGCACACCCAGCCCGCCCGATGCGTGCTGCCGGGCAATCGCCCACGCCTCAACGAATAGAACCGACCGACGGAGGATCCATGACCAAGACCGAACGTCCGGACGACACCGGCGCCAGCACGTTCTTCACCGTGCTGGCGGGACACTCCGAGGGGCACAAGACCGGGCGGGCCGGATGGCTGCGCGCGGCGGTGCTGGGGGCCAACGACGGACTGGTGTCCACCTCGAGCCTGATGGTTGGCGTGGTCGCCGCCGGCGCTTCGACCGGCGCAGTCCTGACCGCAGGCATCGCGGGCCTGTCCGCCGGGGCGATGGCCATGGCGGCCGGTGAGTACGTGTCGGTCAGCGCACAGTCCGACGTGGAGAGCGCAGACCGGCAGACCGAGATGGCCGAGCAGGCCGCAGATCCCGAGGGAGAGCTGGAAGGGCTCACCCAGATCTACCAGGCGCGTGGCGTCCCGCGCGAACTCGCCGAGCAGGTCGCCGTCGCGCTGCACGAGAACGACCCGCTGGAGGCCCACCTGCGCGACGAGCTCGGGCATCACGAGTCGACCAAGGCGCGACCCGGGCAGGCCGCCGCCGCGTCAGCGGCCAGCTTCACCCTCGGCGGACTGGTCCCCTTCCTCGGCATGCTGGCCACCAGCCACGGGTCAAGGCTCATCCTGATCGTCGCGGTGACGCTCCTCGGTCTGGCAGTCGCCGGGGTGCTCGGAGCCCGGGCGGCCGGCACGACCCTGTTCCGTCCCACGATGCGAGTCCTGATCGGCGGCACCGCAGCGATGATCGTCACCGCCTCCATCGGCCGGATCGCGAACGTCTCTGGTCTCTAGCCGCCCTGCGGGCGCGGTCAGGCCCTGCGACGGACGTAGGTCGTCACGAGGTCACGCATGACGACGCTGCGAGGTGCAGCCCTGCACGCGGGCCAGGCGCACCAACTCGGCATCGACGTCGGCCGGCAGGCGGACGTCGCTTGGCTAGTCGGTGGAGTTCGGCCATCAGGCACGTTGCAGAGCGCGTGCCAGCCCTCGGTGCGCGGACTCGAAGCGCTCGGGGGGCCCTCGTCATCGGCGTCACCTGACCTCGCCCCGCCATCCAACAGCGGAAGAGCACCGCCACCTATCGGCGAAGGTCACACGTCGACCCTCGTCGACCATCGGCCCATAAACGATCGATTCCGGACCGGTCATGCCCAGCCGTATGAGGGCGGGATACGAGGAGGACTGGATC